>NZ_JAUBTI010000066.1:13464-37913 GCF_036702415.1 Microcoleus sp. D3_18a_C4
CCCGATACAAATCCACCCGATACAAATCCACCCGATACAAATCCACCCGATACAAATCCACCCGATACAAATCCACCCGATACAAATCCACCCGATACAAATCCACCCGATACAAATCCACCGCCAATATTACCAAGGGATAGATCGCGATTTGATAGAGGGCGATCGCTTTTTCCCGATCGCAACCAACCCTTTAGTCGCGAACAGCGGCAGAACCAAAACAGAATATCGCGAGATATAGGAAAACCCGGAGAAAGGATGCCGCCCGAAAGAATGCAATCTCCCAGAGGACTGAGAAATTTCATCAATTCAAATATCAGAGATTCAGTTATTCAGTCAGCATTTCGCGGCGACATCGGCAGGAATTTGGAAACCGGCAAAATATCGGAAGCTTTGTCTCTGCTGGACAAATCTTTCAGCCAAGAATTCGGGGAATATTTAGGCATCAACACCAGCGACGAGTTGGTATCCCCAGAGGAAATTCAAAAAAAGTTAGCCTCGGTGGGCGCACAAACCGGCACGAAACCCAGCTTAATTTATCTGTTCTCGCAGCCCGAAGAATTAAATTTAATGCTGATTACTTCTTGCGGTGAAGTGGTTCACAAAAGTGTGCCGTCAGCGAACCGGCAACAACTTCTGAAAGTTGTAAATGAGTTCAGGGGTGAGATTACCAAACCGGGGGTGCGGGCTACTACGAGTTATCTACCATCTTCCCAACAGCTTTATAAGTGGATGATTGGGCCTTTAGAGGACAGTTTGAAAAGCTGCGAAACTGATACTATTTCCTTTGTTGTCGATCGAGGTTTGAGAGGTATGCCCTTTGCTGCTTTGCACGACGGACAGCAATTTTTGGTGGAAAAGTACAATCTCAGCCTGATGCCCAGCATGAATTTAACAGATAGTCGCTACGTCGATCTCAGAAATTCTCAAGTTTTAGCAATGGGTGCATCGGAATTTTCCGAGTTGAATCCTTTGCCGGCAGTTCCTGCTGAAATAGCCGCTATTTCTAGAGAGTGGCCGGGAGTTAGTTTTCTAAATGAGGGTTTCACTTTGGAGAATTTGAAGCGACAGCATCAAAGCCGATCTTTTGGGGTTATTCACTTAGCTACTCACGGCGAATTTCGACCTGGAGCACCGAATAATTCTTTTATTCAGTTGTGGAATACTCGGCTGCGACTGGATGAATTGCGGGATTTGAGATTGAATGATCCGCAGGTGAATATGTTAGTTTTAAGTGCTTGTCGGACTGCGGTGGGAGATGCACAGGCGGAGTTGGGTTTTGGGGGGTTGGCGCTGCAAGCCGGGGTGCAAACGGCTTTGGGAAGTTTGTGGTACGTGAGTGATGAAGGTACTTTGGGATTGATGAGTGAGTTTTACCAGCAGTTGAAGACGGCGCGAATTAAGGGGGCGGCGCTGCGACAAGCGCAAATTGCGATGTTGCGGGGAGATGTGCGTTTGGAGGGCGGCCGATTGCGGGGTTCGAGTCGGGGCGAGGGGGTGGAGTTGCCGGCTTCGCTGCAAGGGTTTGCGGATTTAAAGTTGTCGCATCCTTATTATTGGTCGGCTTTTGTGATGATTGGGAGTCCTTGGTGATTGGTGATTAGTGATTAGTGGTTTGTTATATCAATTCCGGTAGCATCCCCATAGTAAAATCCAGTCAACAGTCAACAATCAACAATCACGGATGGTGCCACCGAAATTGCTCTAATTCATCTGCGTTAATCTGTGTTGCATCTGCCCTCATCTGCGGTTAAAAAAAGAGAATGTATTAACCGCCCCGGACAAGGGATTGACCCTGATTCACGCAGAGGTCGAGAATAGAGATAGGAATAGTTCCGATGCTAACAGATTTGATATTATTGGTTGGAACTCAATGATTTTTCGGGAACAGTCGATCGCCCGCAAGCAAGTTCCGAGTGCGATCGCCCTTGACGGCGTGACAAGCAAGTGGCAAAACTTACAAGACTTACGGTTTGAGTTGATATACCTCAAAAAAGAGCGGAGTCGGTGCGTTCGGTGAGGTTTTTTGGGTTTCTCTCGTGGAAAATGAGGCTACATCGGGCGATCGCTACCGATCCGATGAGTTAATAAACCTGTCAATAATCCCCTATCTTTTTCGTAGTTCAGCCGCCTTAATGCTCTTATAATCAAAGTTTGAGAGGCGTTCTCACCCCCTCAGTGCGTTTTGTAAAGCTGAGTTTGGCTAAGGAATGAAAAATAAATAACTTAATGAATTACTCAGGTTGGGGTACGGCTCGATAATTACATTTGGGCAAATATTCGTCAAAAACAATTTGCATAGTATTTTTGAAATTATCAGCTACCTTTGGACCAGTTTGATAAACTTTATTAAGCAATACGCTTGGGTTAAGCTCGATCCCCCTGGCGCCAAGGGCGGGCACTCTTGGCACCGCCCCTACAAGGGGAGTAGGGGGTGGGACAAGAAATTACTCTTGCGTCCCCCAACAATCAGGGGGAGTAGGGGGTATGCTGCAAGGGATCTCGCCCGGAATAAATAGTTTTAACCCAAGCGTATTGCTTTATTAAAGATATTTACAGCTACAGATAGTCCCGTTTTAGTTTAAGTTTTTTCGACGAGAGCTTTGACTAATTTTAAGCTTGTAAAAATCCCTCCTTGACAAGCCCTGGTAATATGAGGAAAAAGTCCATGTTCTTTCTTGATTATATTTAGATGTATAAGGAGGGTAATGAGCAATTCTGTTCTCAATTCCTATTTCATTAACTAATTGCTGCAAATCTTCGGGGAAAATATAATGATTAGCATTATTAAGCTGTTGTGCATTTAAATTGAATGTCAAAAAATAATCTAAGTCTTGTGGGGAGTAGGGGTTGGGCCTAAGATCCCGCCCTGAATATCCAATTTAAATGCGTGACAGCTTACTACCTCCCCCATCACATTTTGCCAAAATAGAATTAGCGTTAGGGTAGGTAGCTTTACCATAATTATTCCACCAACTTTTTAAAGACTCACAGGCGAATTCACTGGTATCTTTACTATTTTAATTCCTAATCCGCTCTCTCGTTAATCTTACTCAGATTAGAAGCCAACTAATTGCTCAAATAAAAAATCAGACTTCTGCCTCATGCCCGCCTGTGAAGCGTTTGAAGAAAATCTAGGCAAATAGGGAGTCTCACCGAGATTACCTCATTTGCGAGTTAATCTGCTTCGGATGGCAGTGCCCTAATGTTTTAGCACACTAGGTACGGAAGAACCGGAAATACCGATGCTATGGGAATTGCCAGTATCTAGGGCGCTGCAGTCAAATCAAAACATCATAAGCTGCGTAGTGGCTTAACTACCAGCCGGGAAGTCCCGGGCGTATATTTAGAGGGGATTAATCTGAGCGCTGCGCGAAGTACCCCGTTGGGAATTACTCCTTGGGATGAAAGGCTCGTCGGGTGTAGGTACCCAAAGCGACAATTAGACATTGCGAGTACCTTTAACTTTGAGGTACTTCCTAGATATTAAAACAAAAGAAATGGTATATTAAGGTAGGTCGAAAAAAGAAGCTAAAAATGCAACTCACTTACAAATACCGCCTCAAACCAACCAAGCCCCAACTATCAACTATTGTGGCTCATTTAGAACTCTGCCGTCGGCAGTAAAACTACCGAATCGGCGAAAGATTTAGGTGGTGGGAAACCACGAGAACACCTATCAACGCCTGCCCATTGATTGTTTCGATAGTCCCTGTTGAGGAGATTTATCGAAATATTCCCTTGACTAGAGTGCAAACTAGGGATGGCAGAAAAAAGGATGAGTCAGGCAATCCTCTAACCAGGAAAGGTGATGTTTTCTCAAACATTGAAGGCGGATATGTACAGTGGCAGACGATACAATTAGCTGACCTGAAAAACACTAAAAAATTATTCCCTGATTATAAAGTGTTAGATTCCCAGGTTTTGCAAGATGTCGTCAACCGAGTTGAAACTTCCTTTTCAAACTTCACCACGCCCGACAAAAACGGCAATCGTAGAGGCAAGCCAAGATTCAAAGGGCTTCACTACTACAAATCCTTCACTTATCCTCAACTAGATAACTTAGATATTGTCAAGGACGAGCAAGATAGGATTTGTATTAGTCTCGCCAAAATAGGTAAGCGTGCCTATGGTTTTCCACCGTCCCATACCAACAAAGTTCAAAGTTAAGACGGGTACAGTTATCCCAGAAGCGGATGGATGGTATATTTCCCTGACGCTAGAAGATAAGACGGTTCCCGTAACGGTTGCAGAAATTCACCCGACGGTCGAAAATACTGTTGGTATAGATTTAGGAATAACTGTGCGAATCGTTGGCTAGAAACCAGTCCTATAAAGGATTAGGGGGATCAGCCGCAAGGAATAGAACCTTGACAACTGAATGACCATGTAGGTGAGAATCAGTACCCTAGAACACTCAAATCCTACCCCGCAGGTGCAGCGGTGAAAGCATCTCCCCTACGGTAGCGACTAGCCATCAATCCGTAAAGCGGGGAGAAAAGATGTTATTACTGACAGCCTAAGTCGGTAAGCATCGAGCAAAGTACCCATGAGTAAAGCCTCGGCTTGAAGATGTGTTTGAATCGTCGTTACCAAAAACCAGCGAAATAAGGCTTAATGCGCTGGAGCCAAAAGGCACAGGATAAAAGGAGTTGGCAAGTGGTGATTTGACCAACAAGCACTTCCGATAAACCCGGCGAATAACATCACTCTAAAGGTACACAGTATGGTCATTCGGAACGAGATAACCTCTCGTCTGCTCTCAGGTGGTCGAATCCCTGTAGTAGGTGCTAACCGTATGCAGCGAGTAGGAAAGATTGGGTCAGAAGCGAAAGTCTGGGGTAATGCCCAGGATATGCAGACGGACTCACGGTGATTTGGAAGAAAAAGTCTTAAGTAGTGAGTAAAAATGTCTAAAACGAGTTTAAAGACTACGGTGGAATGGAACCAAGTGAACTGGCGAAAGCTAGAACGTAAGGTTTATAAGCTCCAAAAGAGAATTTTTCAAGCCTCTCAACGTGGTGATGTGAAAGCTATACGCAGACTCCAAAAGACGCTGATGAAGTCTTGGTCAGCAAAGGTATTAGCGGTTCGTAGAGTAACCCAGGATAATACTGGCAAGAAAACGGCAGGAGTGGACGGGGTGAAATCCTTGTCCCCAGCAGCACGTTTGAAGTTAGTAAATAATCTAAAACTGGGGTCTAAGGTTAGTCCGACTAGGCGAGTATGGATTCCCAAACCTGGAACGGAAGAGAAGCGACCTTTAGGCATACCTACAATGGAAGACCGAGCGATGCCGCGCACTTGTCAAACTGGTGTTAGAGCCAGAATGGGAAGCGCGATTTGAACCCAACTCATACGGGTTTAGACCTGGGCGTTCATGCCAAGATGCAGTCGAGGCTATATTTTTAAGCATCAATAAAAAGCCTAAATATGTGCTTGATGCCGATATAACTAAATGTTTCGACCGAATTGACCATGAAGCACTGCTCAACAAATTAAATACATTCCCCACCATTCGCCGACAGATTCGTGCATGGTTAAAAGCGGGAGTGATGGATGATATGCAGTTGTTTCCAACATCTGAGGGTACTCCACAGGGCGGGGTTATTTCTCCGTTACTGGCAAATATTGCCCTCCACGGGATGGAAGAACGAATTAAACAGTTTGCAGAAACATTGCCTACTAGAAGCGGCAAAGGCAAAAGGGATAACCGTAGTAGTCTTAGCCTGATTCGTTATGCCGATGACTTCGTGATTCTCGCGCGTTGACATAACTGTTGTTCAAAGATGCAAGGAGATTATCTCCGAATGGTTAAAAGGCATGAACTTGGAACTTAAGCCTTCTAAAACGAGACTTGCCCACACCCTTAACCAGTATGAGCAAGAAAACCCAGGATTCGACTTCCTAGGGTTCAAGATACAACAATTTCCAGTAGGAAAGTATCACTCAAAACAAGGTTTTAAGACAATCATCACCCCAAGTAAGCAGAAGCAAAAGGTACATTACGACCAAATCGCTAGAGTTATTGAAGCCCACAAGGCAGCACCGCAAGCAGTGCTAATCAGCCATTTAAACCCAATTATCCGGGGATGGGCTAACTACTATGCGACTGTAGTAAGTAAGGTTGTTTACTCAGATATCGACGACCTCATGTACCAAAAGTTAAGAGCTTGGGCAAAACGCCGTCACCCATTAAAAAATGGGGAATGGGTGGCAAAGAAATATTGGCACCCAATAAACGGTGATAACTGGGTATTTGCAACCAAGAAGGAAGGTTCAACCCCACTTCGGTTACTCGACCATGCCGACACTCCAATAGTGCGACATATAAAAGTTAAAAGCGAATCGTCGACCTACGACGGAAACCTGGTTTACTGGAGTACAAGAATGGGTAAAAACCCAAAAATGCCAAGTAGGGTATCAAAACTCCTGAAAAAGCAAAAAGGGAAGTGTACCCACTGTGGCTTGTTTTTCCGTGAAGACGATGTGATGGAAATTGACCACAGAATCCCTAAATCGCAAGGTGGAAAGGATTCTTACGATAATTGGCAACTCCTTCACAGACATTGCCACGACACAAAGACAGCTATTGATGGCAGTCTCGGCAACCAATCTGGCTGTAATAGTGCCAAGCCTAAACCCACCAGAAAACTTGAAAAAGTCGATGATAAATGGGTAATGAGGTATGCGTAACAAGCACCAAAGCATTGAGGAGCCGTGTGAGGTGAAAATCTCATGCACGGTTTTGAAGACCAGCGGGACTGGTGACAGTCTCGCTGAGTTTAATAATTACGTCTATCTTTCCAATGGCGAGAGAGTTGAAAATCCTAGATTCTTGAGAAAATCGGCTGAAAAATTAGCAAGGCTTCAAGCGAAAATAGCTAAAAAAGTCAAGGGTTCTAAGCCTTGGAAGATTATCAAGGACAAGGTTTCCAGACTCCATCAGTTTGTAGCTAGAGCTAGATTAGATTTTCAATTTAAAACGGCACAGCAGCTCTTTAGCAAGTGTGAGGTTTTAGTTGTTGAAGATTTGAGCGTCAAAAATCTAACTAGACGTGCCAAGCCCAAGACTGATATTGAGAATGGTAATTTGGTTTATTTGCCTAACGGTCAGTCAGCTAAAAGCGGTTTGAATAAATCCATGCTTGATGCTGCTCATGGGCAATTTGCTAGCGTTCTGAAATATGTCGCCTGGAAATGGGGTAAAAGTGTTTTATTTGTTGAGCCAAAGGGAACTTCCCAGCACTGTTGGAACTGCCTCAACAAAGTCCCGAAAGAATTATCGGAACGGTGGCATTCTTGTCAATGTGGAGAATCTTTGGATCGAGATGAAAATTCAGCCAAACTCATAAGAAAAATTGGTCTGAGTTACAAAAGTGGCGGGGAACTCCGTCACTCAAAAAAGCATGAGAAAAAAAGGAAAAAGAAGCCTGCGGTCTAACTGTACTCAGTTGACCGTCAGGTTCGTTCACGAGTCACCCAGAGTTCTGAGGGAAGCGTTGAGGGGCTACCGATACTTTTTTGCTAACATTTGCTAACAAATACATAAGTTGAGATCATATCTCAACAAAGGCGTATCAACCCATGCCCGTAGAAATTTCTACAAGCACTTATATTCTTGCCTTCAGCTTGGTTATCGCTTACAGCTCTTAGCCAATCTGATTATTTGCTTTGATAATGTAGAGGCAACTTATTTATATAGCGGTTGCGTACTACCAAGGTTTTTCACCTACATCTGAGTGGCTAAATTCATTCTATATGACATGAAGACAAGAAGGCAAATGTAAGTGATTGTTAGCAAATGTCAGAAAAAGTCTTACTGTTAATCAACCCTCAACGCTTACCCGCTAAAAATATGTAGGCCCATCGGCATGCCGTGGCTATTTTCGAGAGTCGATACAGGGCGAATAATTTTTGACCATCGACAAACAGTTTCGTCCATCAGCCGTTCTCTCGTAACTAATACTGTCTGCGATGTCTTTGATTAATTTTAGCCCCCGCCCGCCCGGAGAGTGAACATCGACTTTTTCCGAAATATCTTTGATTTTTTTCTCTAAATCAAACGGATCGCCTGAGTCCCAAATTTTAATCTCTAAAGATTCAGCGAACACAGCCACCTCAATGTCAACAGGCAAATCCGCTGGTTTGCCCTTGTGGGCGTGACGCACCGCATTCGTAAAGCCCTCAGCCAAAGCCAACTGACACCTTATCCACACACTTGTAGGAATTCGCGACTCGTACAATTGTGCAAACCACGACAAAACCCAGCTTAATCCATTCAGACCTGTATTTACTTGAAGATCCGCTTTTTTTAGCATCGGCAACTTTTCGGAACCCTTTAATTCAATCACGCTCACCACAGAAGTTCTTCATCGGCCCGTGGGCAAAATACAACGAGACAAAATACAACCAGATAAAATACCACGAGACTAAAGTATAACGGCGGCTAAATTGAATGGTTGTGTGAGGATACTAGCTTTGGTGGGCCGTCGATCGATGTCTAATCCACTAATCGGTTAGCCACTATACCATAAATAGCATTTTCATGTCAACCAGCGCCTGTGGCAAATAAAAGTCTATAAAAATTTATATTCTGAGTATAAACTGAGTGAAGTTCGATCGCGCCAAATTTATATCAAATTTTAACGTAAATTGAACTCAACGACCCGCCGTCAAAAGCAATTACCTCGAAAGCGATGTCAATCAACTATACTCAATCTCAGACAAGGGCGCTGACAGGATATATTTTAAATGACCCCCAGACCTTGAAAAACTTGTAGTACCTAAGTGCCCATGTTTCAAATTCTGGTTATTGACGATGATACGGCTGTTCAAGAACTGCTGAGAAGAACCCTGAAAAAACAGGGTTACGAAGTAACAGTAGCAAGCAATGGCGAAGACGGTGTAGCCCAGGCGCAAAAATTGCGTCCGGCCCTGATAATTTGCGATTGGATCATGCCGCGCTTGACCGGCATCGATGTCTGCCGTCGAGTTAAGGCAGATCCGGATCTGTCAACTACACAATTCTTTTTGTTGACTTCTTTGGGTTCGATCGCCGATCGAGTCAAAGGCCTCGACGCCGGTGCCGACGATTTTATCTCCAAGCCGATCGAACTCAACGAGTTACAGGCAAGAGTACGCGCGGGATTGAGGCTGCACCAACTCAGCCGAGATTTGAAAATAGCCAAGCAAAGTCTGGAAGCAGAGTTAGCCGAGGCCGCCGAGTACGTGCAATCGCTGCTGCCAGATCCGATGAAGGAACCTTTCAGCATCGAAGCAAAATTCATTCCCTCCCGGCAGTTGGGGGGAGATTGCTTCGACTACAACTGGCTGGATGCCGATTATTTGGCGATTTACTTGCTAGACGTAGCCGGTCACGGTTTGCGGGCGGCGCTGCCTTCGGTGGCCGTGCTGAATTTGCTGCGATCGCGCACGCTCCCCAACATAGACTACTACAAACCCAGCGACGTTTTGCGCGCCCTGAACACCACCTTCCAGATGAGCTACCAAAATGACAAGTATTTCACCATCTGGTACGGCGTTTACAACCGCATTTCTCGCCAGCTAGTTTATGCCAGCGCCGGCCATCCACCGGCAGTGTTGATTTCCCAGTCCCCTGCGAGCACCGCTAAAATCCAGCGATTAAAAACCCCCGGAATGCCGGTCGGGATGTTCCCCGACGCCCCATACATCGATAATTGCTGCGATGTCGAGGATTTGAGCACTCTCTACATCTTTAGCGACGGGGTATACGAGATCCACCAACCTGACGGCAATATCTGGGGGCTTGACCCTTTCATCGACCTGTTAGCAGCTTACAACGGTGCAAGTGCCGACCAGTTAGAGCTGGTTTTGAACTACATTCAAAAGTTGAACGCTAAAGCAGTTTTTGATGATGATTGGTCTTTACTCAAGGTAAACTTTGGCTAGCTGACTTCTTGCATTGCATCTGCGACCAAATAGCAAGAAGGCAGCAGCCCAAAGATTTAGTTAGTTGAGAGAATTTTGCTATTAAAAGCATCGCGGGTTTGAAATATCTCGAAAACTCGATCCATACTGGTGAGTTCAAATAAGATGCGGATTTGCTCGTTGATAGAACAGACAACTAATTGACTCCCAGCGGCCCGGACTGTTTTGAGCGCCAAGACTAAAGCGCCCAAACCAGAACTATCCATAAATGTCACATCAGTGAAGTCTATCAATACCACATCAGCTCCCGCTTCCACTAGGTCGCTAATCTCTTGGCGGAATTGACTTGCCTTGGTGCCGTCTAAAATGCCAGAGGGCTGAATAATTTTAACTACAGGACTCATATTTTGCGGTGGGAATGTCAGAATTTCTAGCCAGACTAGGCTAGTATAGCTGCGAGATGGACTCCGATCCAAATAAGAGAGGGGGAAAGCGCCAGAGCCTGAGAGCGGGAGAATAGTTTTGAGTGCAAAAGATGGTGTTCGTCGCGGATCGTAACGCCGATCGCAGTCGCAGCGCAACGCATGGAGTGAATTTTGAGATAGGGACAATCTTTGTTCTGCCGAATGCCTTCTGGTATTAATCAAACTAAGCTAACTTTGGCGCGGTAGAGCAGTTTGTCGCCTTGTCTGTAGCCTGTGTAGCGGACTTTGACGGGTTCTCCGGGCTCGGCTGTTCCTTCCATGAGCTGATGCTGTTGGGGGTTGTAGGGAATCTCGGCTCCGACTGGGGCGATCGACTCCACTCCCCAATGCTCTAATAACTGCTCGACGGGCCGCAGCAAGGGCAGTAGTTTCTGAGCCCGCAAGTTGTGATTTTCCTGAGCTTTGCTCGCAGCCGTCGGCCACTGCAACATCCAAGATTCTAAAATTTGCACGCTAGATAGCTGGAATTCCTGCATCAAAGATTCTCGCTGCTGTTCGATCGAAGCTTGCAGGCGCTGATATTCTTGTTCTAGGGCTGTCGGTGGTGTCTGCTCTAACTCTACATAGTTGGGCGCCAAGGTTGCCAGCAGTTCGGTTAAGGAAATTTGCAAAGCTTGACTGATTTTGAGCAGGATGTCGGCGCGGGTTTGCAAAGCTAAGCCGCGACGCAGGCGACTTAGCTGGATCTCGGAAACTCCTGCTTTTTGGCTGAGTTCTCGATCGCTCGAAAGCCCCGCCTGTTCCATCAGGCGTTGCAGTTGAGGAGCATAATCTGGAATATTGGCAGTCACGAAAAACTCATCCAAATTAACTATTAGCCGGGAAGTCCCTCGGTATATTTAGAGGGGATTAATCAGAGCGCTGTGCCCCGTACCCCGAATAAATTACTCCTTGGGATGAAAGGCTCGTCGGGTTTCGGTACCGAAACCGACAATTATTCTTTTATACCCCAAGATGATCGGGAAATACTCTGATACTATATTAGCAAGTGGGGGTGGAACTACCTCACTATAAAAAGCCTGAGAAAAAAAAGGAAAAAGAAGCCTGCGGTCTAACTGTACTCAGTTGACCGTCAGGTTTGTTCACTAAATGGACATATTCTCGATCGTAAACTGTCACGAGCCTTAAGGAAATACATCTGTGGGGCGGGCTCCTGCGCCCACCCCACAACTTTTTTTGTGGCTATTTGACGGCAACTTTTTCGGCGGCGGCTGTTGCAGTTGTCGCAGAACCTTGCAAATGCGCTTCTAGGAACCACAAACGCTTGTCAATTGCCCGCGAAATTTCCGTGTACAGATCCGCTGTATCGGCATCGCCGAGTTCGTCTGTTTTGTCGATGGCGACTCGCAGGTGTTTGGCGTAGGGTGCGTAGCGATCGGCTAAAGCCGTCACGTATTCTTTGCCGTCTAAAATGTCGAAAGGAAATTCTGGCAAAATCGAATCTGCAGCGGCTGTGCGGGCTGTTCCTACAGCCAAACCGCCCAAAGCTGTGACCCGTTCGGCAACCAAATCGATGTATTCTTCGAGTTCTGTTGCCATTTCGTCAAACAGCAAGTGCAACTGGTAGAAGTCCATGCCTTTGACGTTCCAGTGAGCTTGCTTGACTTGAGTTTTTAAGTCCAGAGTCGTTGCCAGCGTGGCGTTGAGCAGCCCCACTACTTGAGAGCGGGTGGCGGCTGACATATCGATGCGGGTGGGGTAAAGATGTTGTTTGTGGTTGTTGGTAGTCATAGGTTTTTAGCTTGTTATTAGTGATTGTCGATCGAATATTTGCCTGTCGTGAATTGCTGTTGAGACGCTCAGGCTAGGTGCATCTGCAACACCGCACGGGGAGCTCGGCGTACTTTACAGCGGATAGTTTCTAGACCGAGGCGCTGGCAAGCTTCGTACCGGTGGCAGCCGGAAAATCCGTAATACTGACCATCTACTTCTAGCACGTCGATGGGTTCGTTTAAACCTACCTCGCGGATGGATTCCATGAGGGCGGCGACTTTGCTTTGGTCGTTGACTCGCGGCAGGGGGCGGCGAATCTGGTTGAGAGGTATTTCTTCTATCCTCATGGCGTTGGTCTGTTTTGCTTCTTCTTAAATCATACTCGTAATGACTTCGACTTGGCAAGAAAAATTAGGACTTACGCAAAAACCTGCTTTCGAGATGATTGCTCGCTAAGATGGAGACACACAAAGCAACTTGCAGGCAACCCCTGATGAACTCAACGACTGGCTTGTTAACTCGCATTACCCAGACCCCCGGTCAGTGTGGTGGTCGTCCCTGCATTCGAGGAATGCGAATTCGAGTTACCGACATCTTAGAAATGCTGGCTGAGAACGTCAGCGTTACTGAGATTTTAGAAGATTTCCCTGACTTGGAGCTTGCAGATATTCAAGCTTGCTTAGTGTTTGCTGCACGACGTACCGATTTCCCAAGACTGACGGCATGAAGATATGGATCGATGCTCAACTGCCACCAACTCTCGCAAATTGGCTGACAGATAACTTTAATTTAGAAGCGGTTGCGTTGCGAGATATTCAACTGCGAGATGCCCAAGATACCGAAATTTTTGAATCAGCACAAGCCGAAAAAGCTGTGATTATGACCAAAGACAGCGACTTCATCGATTTGGTATGTCGATTAGGAGCGCCCCCTCAAATTTTGTGGTTGACCTGTGGCAATGTAACAAACCGTAACCTGCGACAATTGTTAAGTGCCACTTTACCCGATGCAATAGAACGATTGCGTCAAGGAGAGGCGATCGTCGAAATCAGCAACAACCCTTAAAGCCAATATTGCTGATAACGGAATAATGATTGCGTTCAGCGACTACTAAACTCTGCATCCACACCAAAATCGCTCAACCGTTCGTTGCGACGGAATTATTCGATTGCCGTCTACACTTTTCAAGTTTCTAGCTTTCAAACTATATTTTCCCTTGTCAATTGTCCATTTACTAAAAAGCATTCTCATCTTCACTGAGATGACAGGCAACTACACTGTATGGATAATCATTTTGCTCAACATCTACCCCAATAACCACAACTCGGCTGACAGGAGAAAGGCTCATAGCTTCATACAGAGCATTTCCTATTGTTCGATTTCTTTTTTCTCTATCAATACGCTTATAGGCGAAGCCAGCAACTGCTCCGAGCTCTGGAACTGTTTCATTAATTAAGATACAAGTATTATTGTGATCGAGTTCCCAAAACTTATTGACAATTTTTTTAATTCGTTTAAACTGTTCTTCAAACTTTGTTTGCTCATCATGAGTAAAATTGAGAAGTACACAACCAACTTCACTCCAACGCTCAGGCTGCCGTGATTCAATATGGTGGATAATGCTTCTCCACCAAGGTGTTAATTTACGCTTCGGTTTATGATTTTCACTTTTAGTTAATTCCTTCCTAAAAAATGGTTCAAAAATGTTGGACAGGCCAACTAAGAAAAGACGCTGTTGAGTAAACTCAGCATTCCCAATGTTAAACCCTGTATCAAGATAGAACGCAAGCAAATCAATCTCATCGCCAATAGAATCAGCATTTTTCTCAAATTCTGCTCGCCGCACTAAGTAGTGTAGTTTCTCACAACTTCCCTCCAAAATTTCAAAGATAATTTCGAGATCAGCAAGAGACATAGTTGGAGACATTTCAATATCAGATGCAATTAAACCCGCTTGTTTCAGTTCGGTTGAGCGAAAAAAAAGAGTACCTAATGACTCTAAAGTAATACTCAAGCGAACCACCTCACGTACTTTTGAACAGTCAACTTCATTTAATTCGCCTTGGCGAGTCTTAAACTGATGCAAACCTAAATTGTTTTTTAGGTAATCTGAAAATCTTTTGGATTGAATTGATGGTTCCACCAGTAATTTTTTGACAATCTTCTTTAGGCTCTCAAATGCCCCACGCTTTGTCGCTTCAGTCACTCTACCTGATTTAGCCTCCACAACTAGCAGATAAGAGTCGAGTAAAACCAGAAGGTCAGTTTCAAAAGTCTTCTTGGTGGTAGGATCGAACCATTGGCTACCTTGATAAAGCTTGGCAGATGGAAAAGCTTTCTGGAAAAGCTGATAAATCTCTTGCTCCAAAAATTTTCCCCTACGCTCTTCATATTTTTTATAAATTTCAGCATGAGGTTTAATAAGAGCTTCCATCATATCTATGAAAAAATTTGAGAACAGTGTTATGACTGGGCAGAAATAAGTTCCAAGCTCAAGCTTGATGAGAGGTTTCTGCCAAACAGGATTGCCAAGAAATAAATGTTCTGGATTCCAGTTTGATAAATCTCCGAAAGATAGCGACCAGGCATCCAGCACATTTTTTAATGCTTCTGGAGCAACAGCTTTTGGGTAAGCATCTACAAACGTATCGAGTGTTAATGTGTAAATATGTTTTAGTCGTAGATCACTTTGACTGAAAATAATAGCTCTTAAGCCGTCAAGAGTTAAACCTTCCTCTTGAACATAGGCTGAGAGGTCTTCTGGAGATGAAGTAAGATCGGGAAAAGCTTGATAATATTCTTTGATAGCTGTTTCGATGCTTTTGGCTCCGAGCGCAGGCATAACCCAATTCCAATGCTGATTGATTCTGCTTTCAACAACATCGAGTATTTTGAACCACATTTCAACTAAACAAACAACTCGAACTCCCATTCTTTGCTCAATCGTATTATCCAGACTTGAGAATAAATCCGAAACAATCCGCTTAACTTGTTGTGGATATCCCCTACGTACAGCTTGAGTATCTATCCTGATCGTTTTTATGGCGATAAGCTTATGAAACGGTTCTCTAGTTGTCGATGGATCAGTTAGCGAAGAATGCCTCTCTGGAAATCTATCTGTGACCTCCTGAACTAGCTGACGAGACTCATCAAAGTCTTGTGGTAGAGCTGGTCTGAAATCAAATGAATCTTGTGAATGCTGAAGAAGAAGACCTTGTAGAAACTCTACATGATGTTGAAGGATTGGAGCTTTTTCAGTCCACTCACGATTTATGCCGGGTGAAGTAGTTAAACCGTAGTATGCAAAAAACGATAGTAAAGAACAAGGCTCAACCTGAAAAACTCGTTTTTGCAATATTTTAAAAGAGGTCTCAAATTGTTGGTCGGAGTTTTCATTTGATTTGTTAGTTAATTCAACTACTTCATCTTCAGTCATTCCCTCAAACGGAGATGACATCTCATAAGAGAGGATTTCAGTAGATGGTCCTTCGACGCGACGAGTACCAAAACCTCTAGACAGGTTTTTATTATTTGCTTGGGCAGAAGTTTTCTCTTTCTTCCGTTTCTTCTTGGTCATTGTAAAACTCACCTAAACCATGATACTTAGTTCTCCATCCCAATGATAGCGGGACTTTATTAAAATACTCAAGTCGGACAGATAACTTGGATAGACCGCCCCGATATAACCTAAGCAGTCGAACTATTATTAGGCTGAAACTTTCCGCATAATACCCAAATCACGTGGATACGCGCCTGGTTTTAGTATCACTCGTTATTAAACTAACATTTTCTATTTAGTTGTGCACATTTTGGTGATTAGCCTAGCTTTCTTTAGTCTAACTCTGGAATATGTAGCCGATCGCGGATGGCATCGGCAACTTGGGCTACTACCCGTTCCATTTACCGCTGGGACAGAATAATGTCAAGTCAATCCAGCAATAATATTGACACTCCTACCCAGAATAGCGGTGTTAAAAAAGAACGACAGCACACAGTTAAAAAGCACGAGATACCTCGTTGAACGAGAAGTTATCTGCACATCTGCAACGCCAACAAGTCATGCGAATTTCCAAGGAGAAATATAAAAAATCTTTGTAGTGAGGTTCGTCGTCGCCCGGAAAATCCCAACCCCGGCTGGAAGTAGCTGCGGTGCAGTTTGCTCGGCTTTCGGTAGTAGCTGCGGGCATACTGCATGGTGAAGATAGTAGACTTATTGCATAAATCTTCGATCGGGAAACCGCAGATGCAACGCGGATAATTTCAAGATAGGAGAGCGAATGCTGGCAATTGGAGTCTACTGTGTACCTGCATCCAAGACCCAATATAGGTTAGCCACAGTAAGGGTTAGAAAATCCCAACTACTGCTATCTTGGCAGGCAATCCCAAAAATTAACTATGAATTGGTAACACGCAGCACAGCCAGGATTTTTCATGCCTTTCGATAGATCGATCGACCTCAACCTTGTAGGTACAGTGGGAGAAAATATAAATTGTGGCTTGAAATTATGGCATCCTCCCAACCCCTCAAAGGCATTGAATTGATCGACTGCGCCAAAGCCAACGCCCAACAAGGAATCGCCACCGCCGCGAAGCTTTGCGGCTACGGAGGCGACCTCAGCACCTTCGAGCGGGAACTAAAAAAGGCTTGCCAAGATATCGGCGTCGAAGTCAAGGAGTTAAGCGACTTGATTACGACTCAGCAGATGATGAAACAAGGAATGGGTATTGAAGTCGCTCCAGATACTCCCTCAGAACTTTAGGCTCAATCTCCACCGCACCAGTTTGAGAGCTAAGATTGCCCTGATACCAGTATTTTGAGTCTGCTAGCTGAGGCAGGCTAGAATGTTTTGCATGGGAGCTTCCGACTTTTGGCAGGAGTCGTGTTTTCTCCCGCGAAGAGGGTGCTTTCTGGAGGGTGCACAGATTGTTAGGAGGACTGTCGTGTCAGATCAGCAAGACCGAATTATGCGTTTGTTTATAGAGGAGGCTAAGGAGCACCTCGATACTCTAGAAAATGGTTTAGTGGATTTAAAGTCCACGATGAAAGACCCTGAAAGCGTCCAAGAGATGTTTCGAGCCGCCCATTCCGTGAAAGGAGGGGCGGCTATGCTTGGCTTAGATAGTATTAAAACAACCGCTCACCGCTTGGAAGATTGTTTTAAGGTGCTCAAGGACGGGCCCGTCAAGCAGGTTGACCAAACGGCAGAATCCCTATTTTTAAAGGGAGTTGATACGCTTAAGGACTTGCTGGGGCGACTGGAGGGGCCTTTCGGCTTGAGGAATGAGGAGGGAGAAAAACTCGTGCAGCAGGTGATGCCTGTTTTTGCTCAACTGGAAACTCACCTCGATAAATTGGCGTCGGGCAAAGTGCAGGCGGTTGCTGCTGGGTCTGGTACTCCCGCCGCTCCAACAGCGGGCGCTGTGCCGCCAAATTTTGCTGTTGAAGTGATGACTTTACTCAAAGAAATGTTGCAGGTGTTCAAGCAGAAAGAATCGGCTGCTAGTCGCTCTGAGTTGACGGCTGTGTGCGTTCGCCTCTATAAGTTGGGAGGTAAAATAGAGACTTGGCAAAATTTAGTAAAAACAGCTAGAGCAGCGATCGTTAATCCCAAAAACTCTTATAAAGTCTTAGCTCCGCTGATTATCAAAGAACTCAAAGAAGCTGGCGATTTAGTACAAGTAGGGAAAGTCAAGACGATCGTTCCGAGTAAAAATTTGCTACTTTTGGCAGCAAGCCCAAAACCAGCAGAGGCAAGCCCCCCAGCCGTTCCAGCAGCCCCAGCAGCAGCCTCGAAGCAAGTAGCACTTCCAGCCGAACCGAAGGCGGTAGTCAAGCTTTTGCTCAAAACTTTCAACAAAAAGCAACTCTCGGAAATCGCCAAGTTATTGGTTAACGCCATCAAATCCTCGAACTAGGATGTGTGGCAGTAGAAGATAGAGTTGAGCAGCAACTCGAAAAAATTCACTTTTTCGAGATTTTTGCCCTCTACCTTCTACTGTTGGGCAACCCTGCGTTAGAATGAGTGGATATGTAGGCGTGCAATATTGTACCAGAATAAAAAATCGAGCAGGCTTTATAAGGCGGTAGCTGTGAAACCAATTAGTTCATTAGAAGATGCTTTAAACCGCTGTCAGGCGATGGGAATGCGCTTGAGCCGCCAGCGTCGATTTATTCTAGAACTTTTGTGGGAGGCAAAAGAACACCTCTCCGCTCGCGAAATCTACGATCGCCTCAACAAACAAGCGCATTCGATCGGGCATACTTCTGTTTATCAAAATCTAGAAGCTTTGTCGAGAGCAGGGATTATTGAGTGCATAGAACGCTCGGAGGGACGCTTGTACGGCAATGTCAGCGACTCTCACTCTCACGTCAATTGTCTTGATACGGCTCAGATTCTAGACGTTCATGTGGAATTGCCGATCGACTTGATCGAGCTAATCCAAGAGCAAACGGGTGTCAAAATTGTAGACTACCGGATAGATTTCTACGGATACCGCTCGGCCGAGTCCGCCACGCAAGCATCGAGTGTCAGCGATACGCCACAGGCTTCGTAACGGATAAAGCAGCGGCTGTTGGACGCAAAACAGATATTTGTACAGGGCGGCCCGGTGGTATAAAATGATTTAAGTATTTAGCTGGGTTCGATCGGGCTTTTTGCCGTCGCGCGCCGGAATTCGGCACAGTAGAAAAAAACAGAAAACAGAAAAATGAAACTCGATCGGCAAGTTTGGCGATCGGGAATAAAGTTTTCGACTAAACCCAAAAAATCATTTCTACCGGCTACACGTAAAAGTGTAAACCAAATCCGGCTGTAGTGCCCCCTTGATTTTTTAATCGGCTTGGAGGAGACGAAAGTTTGTGTATTTGCGGTTTCAACCGCTGAGTCTGATAATGGAATTTCTGATCCGGATTTAATATTAGACCTTAGTTTAATCGCTCCCCCAATTCATCTGCGGAGTAAAATCTCAAATCTCAAATCTCAAATCTCAAATCTAAAATTGATGGACTGACGGGGCTTTATACTGTTTTTTCTGCTAAACTGCCCCGGAATCTGTCAATAACTGTTAGATAACTGGTATGATTTACGTGCTTCTTGAGCCTAAAATGCTCGGAAGCAACCAGTGGGGCCAGACACGAACCTCACTATAAAACACCGTAGAGGGAAAGATTGCCAGTACCTTGAAGGAAGTTCTCGATCTCCTTAACCGGAGTCAGAAGCCGACATCACAATCTATGATTTGATGTGGGAGTGTCACGTGAAGAGTGCGCATTACAGGACAGGCTGAAGTAATGGCGAGACGACAATCTGACCAATTCCACACACCACCGCAATACAACCCATCCCCTAAACCGACGGCACAGTTCAGTGCAGAGGCGACAGGCGATGCGAGTTCCTTCGTAACGGCGCAGCCAACCGAGGGAAAAAGAACTTTTTGGCAGTGGCAGCTTATCTGGCTGAGTCTCCTGGTGGGATTTGGAGTAACCGGTGCCGCTGCATTTCTGTGGTTGCTGACAATGCCGCCACCGCCGAATTGCCAGCAACTGTCGCCGCTGGCGGCGGACGGAGAGCGACTTTACTGCGCTCAACAAGCTGCGAAGTCGGGCAAGCTAGAACAGATAGAATCGGCAATGGCCTTGGTGCAGGCTTGGCCGAAAGAACATCCGCTATACTCGCAAGGTCAACATTTGATAGGGGAATGGTCGAAAGCCATTCTGGGATTTGCCAGGGCAAAAATTGAGAAGGGCGATTTGAAAGGTGCTCTGGAGATTGTGGCGAAAATTCCGAAAACCAGTCGGTCTTACCCAGAGGTAGAGGAGGCTGTGACTGCTTGGGAAAAAAATTGGCAGGAGGGCCAAAAACTCTACGATACAGCCCTAGCAGCTTTGAAAAGTGAGGATTTAAGGAAAGCCTGGGATTATGCTCAAGCTCTATTTAAGCTGGAAAATATTTTCTGGAGTCAGAAGCGGTACAACGAGCTGATAGGGCAGATTTCATTGGAAAGAAACGGCTGGCAGCGCTTGCAAGAGGCTAGAGATTTGGCGAAGGACGAGACTCCGCAAAAGTTCGCTGAGGCAATCGTCCTAGCTCGCAAAATCGACTCGCAGCTTTTTGCCCGCGCTAAAGCTGAGAAGGAAATTGAGGGCTGGAGCCGAATTTTGCTGGCAATGGCTACTAAGCGGTTGGCGGCGAAAGATTTGCCGGGGGCGATCGAGGCTGCTTCTGTTGTGCCACAGGATTCGCTACTGTTTGCGGAAGCTCAAGATTTGATGCAGTTGGGTAGGGCTCAGGCAGTGACGTGGAACCAGTCGATATCAACTCCGCTGCCACAACACATTTTTAGCTTGCTGGAAGGGCAGGGGGCTGCTAGCAAAATAGCTCCGGGTCGTCCTCTGTACAAGCAAGCTCAAGTTCAAATTGAAAATTTGCAGGTGCAGTTTCAAGATTTGCTGCGGCTGCAAGTGGCGAGCACGATCGCTAGTTTCGGTCAGATAGGGACGTTTGGACTCGCGATCGAGCAAGCGCAAACCATCGGACTCAAGCAGCCGCGGCGGATTCACGCTCAAACTTTGGTGGCTTCTTGGCGCCGGGAAATTGAGCGGATCGAAGACCAATCTTTTCTGACTCTGGCGAAGCAGTTGGCAGAAGCGCAAACGGTTGAAGGACTAAAGGGCGGCATGGCTCAGGTAGTTCTGATTGCTCAAAACCGCCCTCGCAGGATAGAAGCGCAAACTCTGCTGGCTCAGTGGACGAAACGCATAGAAGTTATTCAAGATCAGCCTTTTTTGGATGAAGCGATAGCCCTGGCGAAGCAAGGAAAACTTAGTGCGGCTATTGAAAAAGCTTCGCAAATTAAGAGCGGTAGGACTTTGTACGCGAAAGCTCAGGATAATGTCTATCAGTGGGTGAGCGAACTGCAAGTTGCTCAAGACCGACCGATTCTCGATCGAGCTGCGGAATTGGCATCTCAAGGCAGTCTAGGAGCGGCGATCGATACGGCTTCCCAAATCGGTTACGGTAGGGCGCTGTATTCAGAGGCTGCAGGTGCGATCGGGCGCTGGAGTGCTGAACTCAGAGCCAACAGTGCACCGCCGCCGGAACCCGCTCGCGATTACGCGCCGGAACCCGCTCGCGACTACGCGCCAGCTCCAGCAGAGGAGTACGCGCCAGCTCCGCGACAGGAGGAGTACGCGCCAGCTCCGCGACAGGAGGAGTACGCGCCAGAGCCAGAGCCTTACTATCCGCCTCCGAGAGAAGAGGCCCCGGCTCCGGAACCTTACTATCCGCCTGCTAGGGAACCGGAACCTTACTATCCGCCCGCGAGAGAGCCGGAACCGGAACCTTACTATCCGCCCGCGAGGGAGCCGGAACCTTACTATCCGCCCGCGAGAGAAGAGGCACCGGCTCCGGCTCCGGAACCACCTCCTCCGGCTCCGGCTCCAGAACCCGCGCCACCCTCGATTCCTGAATCGGCTGGGCCTCCTGATGCTAATTTGATGCCCGAGTAATTGGGTTTTCGCGCGATCGATCTCTAAAATCTCCAATCTAAAATCAAGTGAGTAATTTCCAAGTGCTGACGATCGATGGCGACCCCATTTTCCGGCTGGGGCTGCGAGTTGCTTGCGAGCAGTATCCAGACTTGCAAGTTGTCGCAGAGGTTTCAACGGGAAAGGAGGCTTTGCGGGTTCTAGAAGCTCGCTCGATCGGCTCTGAAACAGCCAAGAAGCCTGGAGATTTGGCAATTTTGGCTGTTGAGACCCTAAATTGGCGATCGGGCCAAACAGAGGCGCTGGCCTTTTGTCGCGAACTCAAAAGTTTGTACCCCAACCTGCCCCTGTTGCTGCTAGGCGGGCCGCTGACACCGGAGCTGTTGGCGGAAATACAGGCTACGGGCGCGAATGGCTATTGTCCTAAAGGTAGAGATATTTCCCTGACAATCGAAGCTATTCGCGCGGTGGCATCTGGTTGCACTTATTGGGCGACGGATGCGACAGGTAACTCGGAAATAGAACTAAATGCAGCGGTGGTTCAAACAGTACAAAAATCCGCAGCAATTGCAGATAAAAATGCAGATAATTCGACAGTTGATACGCCAGTACACAAAAAAATGCTGGCTCATTTTTGTCTTTCTGGACTGCGCGAAATAGATGCAACTTTGGCGGTTGTCCAAGCTGATTTGCAAGAGTTCAGATCCGCAGATCCGACAGATTTGCCCTCTATTTTAGATGGCGTTGTACTCAGCGGGCGCCGCCGAGAATTGCTGGCAGCTCGCTGGATTGTCAGTCAGTTATTATTTGAAGGAAAAGGGGAGAAGGCAGAAGGAAGAAAGCAGAAGGCAGAAGCCAGAAGGCAGAGGGGAGAAGGCAGATGGGAGAAAGAAGAAATTAGAGGCGAGAATTTGTTAAATAATTCTCAATCGCAATTAGCTAATTCCCAAGTTTCTGCTGAATCTTTGGTGGTTGCAACTAATTGGCAAAATAGCTTGTTTGACTCGGTGGCGGCTAAATTGCAGTTGGATTTGGTGAATTTGACTGGCTTGCCTTTGGAAATCGATATTTTGCGATCGACCAAAAAGCGTGAATTGATGAGTTCCATCCTGCGGAAGTTAAAAGATTTGCTGGAGGAATTGCGCTTTTCACAAGTGCAGGAAACTCAATTGTCGCAAAAAATGCAGGCTATTTTACAGGATTTGTGGGAAGCGACAATCATAGATTTTTTTGGCAGATACTATACACTGCCAACGGGAGAAACTCTGGTTCTTGATGGCAGTCAAACAAGCTTGAAACTGGCAGAAAGTCAAGAGGAAAGCGCTGCTTATCTCTTGGCGGGCAGCGGCGTAGAAGTTGTGCCGATGCTGCTGGCAGATGCTGATGTAGTTGCCGCACAAATCCTTGACAAAATACCGATGACGGTTGATTTTTTTGCACATTTACTATTTGAAATTCCTCTAACAGTTGACAATATTGCTTGTGTTGCTGGCAGCCCGGAAGCGATGCAGCGAGCTGAAGCTTTGTTGGAAAATTTGGCAATTCAAGTTGCTAGCGGAGTGGTACAACCTCTACTAAATAATTTGGCAAATCTTGAAGAAATTAAGCAAATTTTTTACGATGGTAAGTTGATTTCGACGCGAGAAATTGAGAGATTTCGGAATGATTTGTCGTGGAGATATAGCTGGGATAGATATTTTGTGGAACCGAAAGCTATTTTTGAAAGCAGGTTTTGGCTGTTTGTTTTGGGCGATTCTGGAATTAAGAAAATTTCTATTTATGCTCCTAGAAATCTGGAGTTAGCACAGTTGTCTGGGTGGCAGTTAGCCTTGACTTTGCTGCTGGAAACGAGGGATGCGATCGCACCTAGAGTTCGGGCGGTTATTTCGCTGTTGGGTGCAGGGGTTGTTTACGTTTTGACTCAGGTTATAGGGCGGGGAATTGGTTTGATCGGGCGGGGAATTATCCAAGGGATTGGTAATTCTTTGCAGGATAGCAAGTTTGGGAAAAATGGGTAATTGGGAATTGGGCATCGGGCATTGGGCATCGGGCATTGCTAATTGATAATATTGATAATTGGGCATTGGTAGTGATATTATAGGTAGGATAGATATGAGATGTGACACCATTCTCAATAACCTGTAGGGGCGGGTTTTTCCAACAATATTTGGTTGAGATCGATAGTCTCATAAACCCGCCCCTGCCCAACGGTAAATCGCGGTCGATCGACCGGATTTGATAGAACTTACTGCTATAGGGTTGACTTTTTATGAGTATTATGATAGCGATAGATGCCGATCGCATAAACAGTTTAGATTTGTCTCCCGTGCGGACTGTAATTGAAAAGTGGCTGGCCGAAGGAGCGATCGCCCAAAACGAACAACAGCTACAATTTGAAATTGAGTATCCGCGCGAAGAGTTAGATCCGCGAGAAATTTCCGAAATTCCCGAAGTGCGGCTGTGGTTTATTCGCTTGGATGCTTGTTACCCTTGGCTGCCATTTTTGCTGGATTGGAAAGCGGGAGAATTGGCGCGCTATGCGGCGATGTTGGTGCCACACCAGTTCCACCGCACCCAAGGTATTCAGTACAATCCTGAAGCTTTGGAAATGTTTTTGATGAACAAAATTTTTGTCTTGACTGATTGGTTGAATCAGCAGGGAATTCCCAGTAAATCGAAGTTGATGGCCATGTCGCAGATGTTTGGTTATGATTTGGAGGATGCTTTTTTTGATGTGATTGTGCCACACAAATAAGCATCGCACTCAAATTAACATAGGGAGCATCTCAGTTTTGCATTTACAGTGCGAGCGTCCCCGCTCGCGTATTGTACAATACGCGAGCGGGGACGCT
>NZ_JAUBTI010000067.1:0-37765 GCF_036702415.1 Microcoleus sp. D3_18a_C4
AGCGTCCCCGCTCGCGTATTGTACAATACGCGAGCGGGGACGCTCGCACTGTAAATGCAAAACTGAGATGCTCCCCTACAAACCCTCAACTGGACTGCGGTGTCCTTACACCCGTCTGCTCTATTTCATCGGCTTAAAAACTTCTATATCGACGCTCCAGAATTAACTACATCGATAATTAAGAAATGCTATGGAAGCTCGAGAATTTTACGAACAAGGATTCGACCTCGGTCGCAGGGGGCTGTACGAGGAAGCAGTTGCAGCTTTTACTCAAGCAATAAATCTCAATCCTGACTTTGTAGAAGCTTACATGATTCGTGCTACTGCTCGAAGTGGAACAGGAGATTTACAGGGGGGAATTGAAGATTTGGAGAAAGCTATGGATATCTACAGGGCTAGAGGACAATCGCAAATAGCTGATATGCTTTTAGTCCCCTGGAGTGCGCTGCACAATGAAATTAGGTTTAAGGACTAAAATCCTTACTACAAACTAAAGTTCACTCACACAAAGCAGCCGCGTGAAATTGAATATGATCCTCCATAAAACTAGCTATAAAATAATAGCTATGATCGTAACCTTCCTGCCTCCTTAAAGTTAGTGGCTGTCCCGCTTTTGCACAAGCCTCCGCGAACACTTCCGGCAACAACTGCCCATCAGCAAGAAACGAATCCGCCGTGCCGCAGTCAATCAGAATTGGACGGTTGTATTGCGCTGCAACTACCAATTCGCTAGCATCCCAAGCCCTCCAGATATCTTTGTCGCCACCGAGGTAGTTTGCAAAAGCTTTTTGTCCCCAAGGGCAGCTCATTGGCGCGGAAATAGGCGCCAAAGCGGAAACTGAAAGATAGCGAGATCCATTTTTCAACGCGCAAATTAAAGCCCCGTGTCCGCCCATCGAATGACCAAAAACTCCCTGTTTTTCCGGTATAGTTGGAAAATTTTCGGCGATTAAATTCGGCAATTCATCAACCACATAACTGTACATCCGATAGTGAGCATTCCAAGGTGCGGCTGTCGCATCAACATAAAAACCCGCACCACTTCCTAAATCCCAATCGTCATCTTCGCCGGGGATGCCAGTATTGCGCGGGCTAGTGTCGGGCGCAACCAGCATTAACCCGTATTTTGCCGCAAATTGTTGCGCCCCCGCTTTTGCCATAAAGTTCTCTTCTGTGCAGGTTAAACCTGATAGAAAATACAAAACTGGTACGGGTTGAGATAAAGCTTGCGGCGGCTGATAAACTGCGAATTTCATCTCGCTGTTGCAGGTTGAGGATTGATGGCTGTAAAAGCCGAGTTTGCCACCGAAACTTTTCTGTTCTTTGTGCAGTTTTAGGGATTCTGATATCATGTTAATTCTATTTCATTTTTGAAGTCGATTTTTTTTAACCGCAGAGGGCGCAGAGGGCGCAGAGGAAGAGAGAAGAGAGAAAGATTTTTGTTCAAAATGTTAAAACTGTGCGAATTGATTCACCTTTGTGCATCAAATCAAAGGCTTCATTGATTTTGTCGATCGGCATTACCTGAGTTACCAGACTGTCAATATCAATTTTACCGTCCATGTACCAATCAACAATCTTAGGAACATCAGTTCTGCCTTTTGCGCCGCCAAAAGCCGTGCCTTTCCAAACCCTGCCAGTTACTAGCTGAAACGGGCGGGTGCTAATTTCTTGACCGGCTCCCGCTACCCCGACAATTACGCTCACGCCCCAACCTTTGTGGCAGCATTCTAAAGCTTGGCGCATCACATTAATGTTGCCGATACATTCAAAACTGTAATCAGCTCCGCCTTTGGTTAAATCTACCAAATAAGGCACTAAATCGCCTTCCACTTCGCGGGGATTGACAAAGTGAGTCATGCCGAATTTTTCCGCCATCTCTCGCTTGTTGGGATTCAAGTCTACGCCGACAATCATGTTAGCTCCCACCATGCGAGCCGCTTGAATTACATTCAAACCCACGCCGCCCAAACCGAAAACTACCACATTAGAACCAGGCTCTACTTTCGCAGTATTAATGACAGCGCCGATGCCAGTTGTTACGCCGCAGCCGATCAAACAAACTTTATCAAAAGGAGCATCTTCGCGAATTTTTGCTACTGCAATTTCCGGCAATACTGTATAATTAGCGAAGGTAGAAGTTCCCATGTAATGGTAAAGTTTCTGCCCGTCTATGGAAAACCTGCTCGTGCCGTCGGGCATCACTCCCTGGCCTTGAGTTACGCGAATTGCTTGACAGAGGTTAGTTTTTCGGCTCAAACAATATTCGCAGTTGCGACATTCGGGAATGTATAGAGGAATTACCCGATCGCCCACTTTGACACTCGTGACTCCCGGCCCAACTTCTGCGACTATCCCGGCTCCCTCGTGGCCTAAGATAGCAGGAAACAAGCCTTCAGGATCGGCACCGGAAAGAGTGTAAGCATCAGTGTGACAAACACCCGTGGCTTTAATTTCCACCAGCACCTCTCCAGCCTGCGGCCCCTCCAGATCCACCGTTTCAATGCTCAAAGGTTGGCCGGCACTGCGAGCAACTGCTGCTTTTACTTTCATGCTTTCTCCCTGCGATCTATTTGTCAATTCACCAGTCAATATGTATTGTATTACTTAATGTCAAACTTGGAGCAAATCTATGACAAAATTAATTGTAATTACCGGAGTCAGTCGCGGTCTCGGTCTTGCCATGACCGAAAAGTTTATGGAATTGGGACATACAGTTTTGGGATGCGCCCGTTCTTCCGAAGCGGTGGAAAAACTCAACCAAAAATATAGTGCGCCCCACCATTTTACTTGTTTGGATGTCACCAACGACGATCGCGTAAAAGCTTGGGCAACAGAAATGCTGGCAAAAAATGCTCCCCCAGATTTGTTAATTAATAATGCAGGTGTAGCTAATCATCTCGCGCCTCTTTGGAAGGTCAGCAACGAAGAATTTTCGCAGGTAATTGATGTTAACATTAAAGGTACTGCTAATGTAATTCGCCACTTTGTCCCGGCAATGATTGCTCGAAAAAGCGGCATAATTGTCAACTTTAGTTCGGGTTGGGGAAGGTCAACTTCGCCGGAAGTCGCGCCCTATTGCGCTTCCAAGTGGGCAATAGAAGGACTTACGCGATCGCTCGCTCAAGAATTGCCCGCAGGTATGGCAGCAGTTCCTTTGAATCCGGGGATAATTCACACAGATATGCTCGACATTTGTTTCGGCGAAGATGCGGCAAATTACACATCAGCCAAAGCCTGGGTGCAAAAAGCAGTTCCTTTTTTACTCAAGTTGAAAGCTTCAGATAACGGAATGCCGCTGACTGTTCCGGGATAATACAGCAACCCTTACAGCATTTGCGAACCTCTCTCCTTTCTTCTCCTCTGCGCCCTCTGCGCTCTCTGCGGTTCATAAAAAAATCTCAAAAATGAAATAAAATTGCTATATTCCCAAATCACAACTCTTTCCCCAAATAGCCACAGTGAACTTGCCGCTAACATCCCCCTCGCAAACCGAAACCCGCAAAGCAGACCACCTGCGGATTTGCCTCGAAGAAGACGTACAATTTCGCGAAACTACCAGCGGCCTCGAACGCTACCGTTTTGAACACTGCTGTTTGCCAGAACTCGATCGCACCCAAATCGATTTAACCTCCACATTCCTCGGCAAAAAATTAGCCGTTCCCCTGCTAATTTCCTCGATGACCGGTGGCACAGAATTAGCCCAGACAATCAATTATCGCCTCGCCGATGTCGCTCAAGAATACAAACTAGCAATGGGAGTCGGTTCCCAGCGAATTGTTGTAGAAAATCCTCAACTCGCTCCTACATTTGCCGTCCGCCGCCGCGCTCCCGATATTCTGCTGTTTGCCAATATCGGAGCCGTTCAATTAAACTACAATTACGGTTTGGAAGAGTGCCAAAAAATTGTTGATATTCTCGAAGCAGACGCACTAATTTTGCACCTCAATCCGCTGCAAGAGTGCGTCCAAACCGAAGGCGATACTAACTTTAAAGGACTGCTAGATAAAATTGCCAAATTGTGCGATAAATTACCAGTACCAGTTATTGCTAAAGAAGTCGGCAACGGTATTTCAGGAAAAATGGCAAAGAAATTGCTCGCCGCCGGGGTAGGTGCGATCGACATTGCCGGGGCCGGAGGCACTTCTTGGGCCAAAATAGAAGGAGAGCGAGCTAAAGATAGCAAGCAGCGCAGGTTAGGCGCAACCTTTGCCGACTGGGGAATACCGACAGCCGAGTGCATTGTCAGCACCCGCGCCGTAGCGCCGGATGTTCCTCTGATTGCCTCTGGAGGCTTGCAAAACGGGTTGGATGCAGCGAAGGCGATCGCCCTTGGCGCGGATATTGCGGGACTGGCGCGGCCGTTTCTACAAGCCGCAGCGGAATCGGAATCAGCCGCAGCCCTTCTAGCTGAGGTGTTAATTGCAGAAATCGCCACCGTAATGTTCTGTACGGGCTGCGGTAACTTGGATGAGTTAAAACATTCTGGGGTTTTGGAAAGGTTAAGATAGAAGGATGTCAGTTGGCAGTTGGCAGTTGGCAGTTGTTAGTTGGCAGTTGGCAGTTGTTAGTTGGCATTAGTCAACAGTCAACAGTTAACAGTTAACAGTTAACAGTCAACAGTCAACAGTTAACAATTACCATTTTTCTAATGAAAGATTTCCTAAAATATACCTGTGCAAGTTTACTGGGAACCTTCCTAGGACTGTTGCTGCTGGGCAGTATCGGATTGGGGGGACTGGTACTGCTAATTGCTATGGCGGCATCGTCGTCCAAAGATTCGGGCCCGCAAGTTAAAGATAAGTCTGTATTGGTATTAGACCTTTCTTTAAATATCACCGACAGCAAACCGAGCCGTAGCACTGGCGCGGCGATTGAAGAAGTGCTTTCGGAAGATTCCGGCGATACAGTAACGCTGCGGACTGTTTTAGACACGATCGAATATGCGAAAAAAGACCCGAAAATCGTTGGCCTTTATCTTGAAGGCAGCTCAAATTCGAGCAGCAGCGGGTTTGCCAATCTCAAAGAAGTTCGAGGGGCATTGCAGCGTTTCCGAGATGCCAAAAAACCCATTTTTGCTTACCAAATGGACTGGAATGAACGAGATTATTACCTCGGTTCCGTTGCTAATACAATTGCAGTCAATCCTTACGGCGCTTTGGAAATCAACGGTTTTAGCAGTCAGGCAATGTTTTTTACCGGTGCTTTGGAAAAATACGGCCTGGGAGTGCAAGTAACTCGCGTCGGCAAATACAAGTCAGCCGTTGAGCCGTTTTTGCTTACAAAAATGAGTCCCGAAAATCGCCAGCAAACTCAAAAGTTGCTCGGAGATATGTGGGGAGAATACCTGCAAACTGTCGCCCCGAGTCGAAAAGTGACTGTTCCGCAACTGCAAGCGCTTGCAGATAATGGCGGAACTTTGATGGCTGACGAAGCTCTCAAAAACAAGTTAGTTGATAAAGTTGTATACTTTGACGAAATATCGACCGAACTCAAAAAACTCACAGGAACAGATCGCGAAAACAAATCTTTCAAGCAAATTAGTTTGAAAAACTACGCGAAAATTGCTGAGGATAAAAACTCAACTCACGCTAACAAGAAAAACCAAGTTGCTATACTTTACGCTGAAGGAGAGATTGTAGACGGCGAAGGGGGCCCGACTCAAGTAGGAGGCGATCGCATCGCTCAAGCAATGCGGAAAATCCGAGAAGATGACGACGTAAAAGCAGTAGTTTTGCGCGTCAACAGTCCCGGAGGCAGCGCGACGGCGGCCGAAGTAATTGGGCGCGAAGTGATGCTGACGGGGAAAAAGAAACCAGTTATTGTTTCAATGGGCAATTTAGCCGCATCCGGTGGCTATTGGATTTCGATGGGTTCCAACCGCATTTTTGCCGAACCCAATACGATTACTGGTTCGATCGGCGTTTTTGGAATGCTGTTTAACGCCGAAAAGTTGGCTGCTAACAACGGCATAACTTGGGACGTGGTAAAAACCGCCCGGTTTGCGGATACTAGCACGGTTTCCCGTCCGAAAAATCCTCAAGAATTGGCGAATATTCAGAGGGTAGTCGATCGCATTTACGATCGATTTATTACTAAAGTCGCCAACTCCCGCAAACTGCCGAAAAACAAGGTACAAGAAATTGCTCAAGGCAGAGTGTGGTCTGGTACGGCCGCGAAACAGTTGGGTTTAGTCGATGAAATTGGCGGGCTTGAAGATGCTGTCAGAGAGGCGGCAAAGCAAGCTAAACTCGGCGACGATTGGAAGGTGGAAGAATATCCCAAACGCCGCAGTTTGGAGGAGCGAATTTTGGAAAAAATTTCCGGCGTTCACGTTTTGAAACCAGCCGCCAAACTCGACCCGCTAACGGCCGAATTTAAGAAAATGCAAGATGAATTGGCTGCGATCAAGTCGATGAACGACCCGCAGGGGGTTTATGTTCGCTTGCCTTTCAATTTGCGGATTGATTAATTAATTAATACCCAATCCGGGATTTTTACCCCTTTATTCTTCAGTTCCCCTCTGTTCGCACTGAGATGTTGCACCATTCGTGTGGAAGCCTTTTGCGGGCGGGCAGGATGCCCAACCCCTACTCCCCACAAGAAAAATCGGTCTTTGTGGAACAGGCCGGAAAGCCTGTTCTTGAGAATGGTGCAAGATGTGAGTTCGGACAAAAGTTTTGCTCTTGAACCGTTTTAAACGCTGAGTCTGATAGGGGTTTTTAACGCGGATTTGGGCTCAGCAGGCTGAGGCACCCTACTAACAACTGAAAAACCCGGTTTCTTCCAGAAACCGGGTTTATGAATACCCTAAAAGTCGATCGACTGGGAATTGGCAATATTTATTATGCTGCACGCTGAGTTAACAATCCCCAGACGAAAAGTAGAACGAGCGCACCTATGACTGCAAAAGCTATGCTGGGAATACTCAATGCTCCGACAGAAGCTCCGCCGCTCCCCCCCAAAAACATGTTACCTAGATAACCTCCCACTAGGGCGCCCAAAATTCCTAAACCTGTTGTTGCCAGAAAACCGCCACCTTGAGTTCCCGGATAAATGGCTTTGGCGATCGCACCGGCAATCAGTCCTAAAACGATCCAAGCAATAATATTGCCCATGTCTCTTTCTCCTGAATACTTAAACTTTTCTCGTCCCTTGTCTTATGTTCTTAGAATAACAACCGCTATCGGGCCCTTACCTCTACCGCAGGGAGGAACCGAAAGTGGTAGGATTTCTCATGAATCGTCCGATTTTGAGGCTGTTTAATATCTCAAAAGAGTTAACCCACTTTTTCTAGGGAAGAAAGGTACTTATGCTCAAACCAAAAGGGAAATAGGAGAATCTTTTCTGGAACTTTTTGTGTTTTGGTGGTTAAAAAAATTACAATATTTCTGTGAAATGAGGAAAGTTTGCGCCCGATGAATCTGACTCTGTGCATGATTGTGAAGAATGAAGAGGCAACACTGTCGCGGACTTTGGACAGCGTTAAGGGTGTTGTTGACGAAATGGTGGTGGTGGATACGGGATCGGGCGATCGCACCCGTGAAATTGCCAGAGAATCCGGGGCGAGGGTTTATGACTTTGAATGGTGCGACGACTTCGCAGTGGCGCGCAATGAGTGTCTGAAGCACGCCCAGGGCGACTGGATTTTGGTATTAGATGCCGATGAGGTTTTGGTACCGGAGATTCTACCTCAAATCAAGCAGGCCATTGCGAGCGATCGGCTGCTCTTAATCAATCTCATCCGTCAAGAAATCGGTGCCTCTCAATCTCCCTATTCCCTAGTGTCGCGCTTGTTTCGCAATCGCCTCGATATCCGCTTTTCTCGCCCTTACCACGCAATGGTAGACGACAGCGTGGCTGAGATTTTGCACAGGGAACCAAAATGGACAATAGCTTCTCTCCCCGATGTGGCGATTTTGCACTCTGGTTATCAAAAAGATGCGATCGCAGCCAAAGGTAAATTCCAAAAAGCTCAAGCAGCAATGGAACGCTATATAGCTTATTATCCCAACGATGCTTATGCTTGTAGCAAATTAGGCGCTTTGTATGTAGAAACCGGGCAAATTGGGCGGGGAATTAATTTATTAACCAAAGGCTTGACTGCGGAGGCCATTAATGATTCTATTCTTTACGAACTCAACTATCATTTGGGAATTGCTTATCGCCAGCAGCAGCAATTTGTTAAAGCAAAAGAACACTATCAAGCGGCAATTAATACAGATGTGTTCCCGCCGCTCAAGTTGGGTGCTTACAATAATTTGGGCAATTTGCTCAAAGATGAAGGAGATTTGAAGTCTGCTGAAAAAGCTTACAAAGCAGCCTTGAAAATTGACCCCAATTTTGCAGTAGGTCACTACAATTTAGGGCTGACGCTGAAGGCCGCCGGAAATTTAGCAGATGCGATCGCCTATTACCGACAAGCCATTAAAATCGATCCAGAACACGCGGAAGCTCATCAAAACTTAGCAGTAGCCTTGCTCAAAATTGGCAAAATGCCAGAAAGTTTAGCAGAATTCAAAAGAGCGATCGCCCTTCACGAACAGCGCCGCCCCTTTGAAGCAGAACGCCTGCGCCGGGGACTGCAAGAAATGGGTTTAATGTAAACTTGTTACCAAATAATTTGTAGGGGCAATCCGACCCCTACTCCCCGTGGTTGCCCCTCTTGTTACCAAATAATTTGTAGGGGCAATCCGACCCCTACTCCCCGTGGTTGCCCCTCGAACCGGACGGGGTAAGCACGGGGGCATTACCCCTACAAACTGTAAAAATTACCAGCAAAATCAAGCAATTATCTCTACTTTGCCGCTATCCAAATCGTAGCGGCCCCCAACAACTTTAAGCTTGCCCGCTTTGACTGCTTTAGCTAAAATAGGCGAGGAGGATTGTAACTTATTTACATTCATTTTCACGTTAGCTCTGACTGCGTTATCCCAGGCATCGCCTTTTTGACCTTTGGTCGAATCAACTGCAGGTTTAATCGCCGCCACCAAAGTGCTAATGTGACCCGGAACAGCTTTACCATCTAAAGCTGCTTTGACAGCACCGCAGCGTTCGTGACCCAGAATTACTAATAGTGGCACGCCTAATTCTAAGGCGGCATATTCTATATTACCGAGAACCACATCGTCGAGAAAATTGCCAGCTACTCGGATATCAAATAAATCCCCCAATCCTTGGTCGAAAATAATTTCGGGAGTAACCCTCGAATCAGAACAAGCCAGGATGGTTGCAAACGGATGTTGACTCTTTGCTACTTCTACAACTCGCGATCGAGCTTGGTCGGGAAATGTCCGTTTTTGCTGAATGTAGCGTTGATTCCCCGCCATCAATTTCTTGAGAGCACTGTTAGGAGTAATGTCAGTAGGAGTAATGCCAGAGATTGCCTCTGCCTTTGCTGCTTCGGCTTGTAAAAACGCAGGTGCCAAGCTTGCCGCCAGCATCCCTGCACCAGCCCTCAACATTAAATTGCGTCGCGAAATCATGCTTCTACTTCCGCTTTCATTCATTGTTTGTAACTCGGTTCAATTTTTTCTATTTATACCCTAAGATATACCACAAGCTCAGTCAGACTTCTTTTATTTTTCTGTACAAGGTGCTCCGGCACAATGTAAACTTCAAAAAAGTGGCTTATTTTTATTTCATTCAAATTTTATTTAGTAAAGTTCACTTCCGTCATCCTTCTACCGGCAGGGGATGCTAGAATGTATCTAAAACGACAATTATTTATCAATGGCTCGAAATGTCCTACGTCGCCAGCATTCATATCTATCCGGTCAAGTCCCTTGACGGCATAGCAGTCAGTCAAGCAACTCTTCTAGCCAGCGGAGCTCTAGAAGGCGATCGCTCTTTTGCAATCTGCGATGCAGCAGGAGAATTGGTTAACACTAAGCACAACAGCGGAGTCCGTTTTCTACGCTTATCCTTTGACATCAAAAAAAGAATTGCCGGTCTGAAAATTCAAGGCACCGAACAAGAAATATTTTTTCATGTAGATAGAGAACGCTTGGCAATAGAATGTTGGTTGAGCAACTACTTCGGTTTCCCTGTCAAATTAATTGAAAACTTGCTGACAGGTTTTCCCCACCATACCGCTGCACCAGGGCCAAGCATTATCAGTACCGAAACAATTGCCGAAGTTGCATCTTGGTTTCCGAGAGTTTGCGTTAACGAGATGCGCCATCGCTTGCGAGCTAATATTGAAATAGGAGATGTCCCAGCTTTTTGGGAAGACCAACTTTTCCCACAAGCCGATGAAATTGTGAGGTTTAAAATAGGGACTGTAATATTTGAAGCTATTAATCCCGCTCCGCCATCTATCCTATCTACGCGAAATTATGGGGCGAAAGCAGGCGATCCCAATTTTAAAAATATACTAACAGCCAAGCAGAAGGAAATTATGCCTGACTTGGTAAAAAAAGGGCATTTAAATCACTTTAGTCGGCTGATAGTTAACACGCGACTCGCACCTCAAGCACCAGAAAAAATATTACACATAGGAGACGAAGTTGACATTCTCCGCGTCAACAACTCTCTATTGAATACCATTTCTGATTAGTTGTAGGTTACGAATCCGATCGAGCCGGCGGCAACTCCAAAGTAAGTTGACCCAAAACACCAGTTCTAAAATCGTTTAACATCTGTCTCGCCGTTCGTTCGACATCTCCTTTATACCTGTCTTTTGCTACCTCGTGCAGATAATCTTCACCATTACTAGAGGCTGCATCTAATTTATACCTGGATTTAAAACCAGATAGTGATATCAACGTGTCATCAGCGGCCTCCAGCCCTTGGAGCAAATCTACCATAGCTGCTGCTACTACCTGATTGTCGTAAGCTGCTTCGCCAATATCTTCGCAAATAGCTAATTTTATGGCATTTTCTTGATTGTTAATTCGGGTTGGGATCACTCCGGGGGCGTCTAATAATTCAATTTCGTCGGAAATGCGAATCCATCGGAGCGATTTAGTTACTCCAGCTCTGCGGGCACTGTCTACCACTCTCCGCCCTAACAGCCGATTAATTAAAGCAGATTTTCCGACATTGGGAAATCCCATCACTACTGCCCGAACTGGACGGGGCAGCATACCTCGATCGAACCTTCTTTTATTTAGCTGCACTCCAGCATTCTGCACCGCATCCGCCACAGCGTCTACTCCGTGACCGTGCTCGGCATTAGTAAAATACGCAGTTTCCCCCTGGGCCTCAAACCATGTTTCCCACGCCTCGCGCGTTCGAGGCGTAATCATATCCATGCGGTTGACGACCAATACTCGCGGCTTGCCGCCCACCCAACTCGGCATTTGGGGGTGATAAGTAGCCAATGGAATGCGGGCATCTCGGACTTCGAGCACCACATCTACCCGCTTTAGCTGTTCTTTTAATGCCCGTTCAGCTTTGGCAATGTGACCGGGATACCAGTGAATTTTCATTAGTTATTAGTTATTAGTCATTAGTCAGCAGTCATTAGTCAGCAGTCATTAGTCAGCAGTCATTAGTCAGCAGTCATCAGTCAGCAGTCATTAGTCAGCAGTCATTAGTCAGCAGTCATTAGTCATTAGCCATTAGTTGCTGTGTCAGGGCGGGTTTACGCATACCCTGGATTTACATAATAGATACGGGTGAACCCGCCCCTACAGAATCTACGTTTATTTAGTCGGACACGATATAACACGTGACTAATGACTAATGACTAATAACTAATGACTAATAACTAAGGCACAATCAAAACTGCACAAGGAGACAGATTGATCACCCGATTGGTAACGCTGTCAGACGCCCCATCATCGGTTAAACCCATCCCCCGACAGCCCATCACAATCAAATCGGCCCCAATTTCGTCAGCCACATCGCAAATCGTGAAAGCAGGTTTGCCTTCCCGTTCGATGATTTCAGCTTCAATTCCCTGCTGGGAAAACATCGATTGGGCCTCAGAAAGAAGTTTGGCGACTGCTTCGGGGGAAGTCATCACCTCGCGCGCGGGGGCGTCGGCCTCCTCGGCTGGGGGCTCGACTACCGACAGAATAACTAAGCGAGAACCGTAGGTTTTTACGATATTGACCACCTTTTCGGCAGCTTCGCGGGCTTCTCGGCTTTGATCTACAGGAAATAAGACTGTCTTGAACATACTGCACATCTCCGGGACACGGACTCCGATAAAATGTTTAGGTTAAGCCAATCAGTGCCGTTTGTTCCATCTTCCGTTTTTTGTACGGGCGCGGTTGAATGCGTCCGAGGCCGGGGTGCAAGTTACCAGTGCCGCCATTTCAACGGAATTCGACAAAAACACACATATTAGGAGGTTAATCCTGTGACAAAAAAAACTGTAGCAAATTTATCGGCATCGGACTTATCGGGCAAACGGGTATTGGTGCGGGCGGACTTTAACGTGCCGCTCGACAACGGCAATATCACCGATGATACTCGCATCCGGGCGGCTCTGCCGACAATTCAAGATTTAGCGTCCAAGGGCGCTAAGGTGATTTTGTGCAGCCACTTCGGCCGTCCCAAGGGTGTGACGGAGAAGTTGCGCTTGACGCCGGTTGCTGTGCGCCTGTCGGAATTGTTGGGCAAAGAAGTCAAAAAGACTGACGACTGCATCGGTGATGAAGTCGCTGCTACAGTCGCCGCGATGCAAGATGGCGATGTGCTGTTGCTGGAAAATGTCCGCTTCTACCCAGAGGAGGAGGCAAACGACCCGGAATTTGCTAAGAAGTTAGCTTCTGTGGCCGATTTGTATGTCAATGATGCTTTTGGTACGGCTCACCGGGCTCACGCTTCTACTGAGGGCGTTACTAAGTATCTGAGCCCTTCTGTGGCTGGGTTTTTGATGGAGAAGGAACTGCAATATCTCGGCAGTGCGATCGACAATCCTCAGCGTCCTTTAGCTGCTATAATCGGCGGTTCTAAGGTTTCCAGCAAGATTGGAGTCATTGAAAAACTGTTGGAAAAGTGCGACAAACTGCTGTTGGGCGGTGGCATGGTTTTCACGTTCTACAAAGCTCGCGGCTTGAACGTTGGCAAGTCTTTGGTGGAAGAGGACAAGCTGGAATTGGCTAAGTCTTTGGAAGAGAAGGCGAAGGAACGGGGAGTTACTTTTCTGTTACCTACTGATGTGGTAGTTGCTGACAAGTTTGATGCGGCGGCTAACACTCAAACTGTTCCTGTAGAAAACATCCCGGAAGGTTGGATGGGTTTGGATATCGGCCCGGATTCAGTAAAAACTTTCCAAGATGCTTTGGCCGATTGCAAAACGGTAATCTGGAACGGGCCGATGGGCGTGTTTGAGATGGAGAAGTTTGCTGTAGGAACTGAAGGTATTGCTCGTTCTTTGGCTGGACTTACTCAAACTGGTACTACCACAATTATCGGTGGTGGTGACTCGGTGGCGGCTGTGGAACAGTTGAATTTAGGCGAACAAATGAGCCACATTTCCACTGGTGGCGGTGCTAGTTTGGAGTTGCTAGAAGGTAAGGAATTGCCGGGTGTTGCTGCTTTAGATGAAGCTTAATTAAGTTAAGTAGGGCGGGCTTGGCCCGCCTTGCTGGAAGCAGGTCTATATCCTTGGCTGCAAATCATTTTTTTGAATATTTACCGCAGAGGGCGCAGAGAACGCAGAGCAAGAGGAAAGAGAGAAGGATATGGGTTTAAAGTCTACAGTTTGCTAGTATAATTTGTTGGAAGTAGCAGTGAGGTTTGTTTGTGAAACTTAAACTCTTGGCAACTGTAACGGCAAGTTTAGCTTTGTTTGGGCTGGTAGCTCCCGTTAAGGCTCAAAATCCCGATCATGTTAGGCAATTGCTGGAAACTAAAGAGTGCGAAGGCTGTGACTTGAGAAATGCTGATTTGTTCAAGGCTAGCTTGTACAGAGCTAATTTAAGAGGAGCGGATTTAAGCGGAGCAAATCTCTATGAAGCTAATTTGCTAGAAGCGGATTTAAGTGATGCTAATTTGGCAAATGCTAACTTGGTTAATGCCGAGATGTACGGGGCTGAATTGAATGGTGCTAATCTGCGAAATGCGGATTTGTCTAATGCTTTTTTGGGGCGAGCGAATCTGACGAGTGCGGATTTGCGCGGTGCTAAACTTTTTAAGGCGAATCTGGGCGAAGCTTTTCTACTGCAAGCTAATTTGTCGAATGCCGATTTGAGACGTTCGCTGCTGTTTAGAGTTAATTTGAATCGTGCGAATTTAAGCGGAGCGGATATGTCTTTCGCGGATGTGCGGGATACTAATTTGCAGAATGCTATTTTGTCAAATACTAGGCTTCCTCGCGCTCAATTGGCGGGGACAAATATTGATGCGGCGAATAATGTGCGGCAGGCTGATTTGGAACGTGCCAACTTGCGAGGTACGAATTTGGGGCCGGGGGTTTGCGTGAGCACTAATTTTCCTTATTGTGTTTTGAATGTGGAAGAAAAATTTTAGACTCTAGTTCCCAGATTCATCTGTGGAGTAAATCTAAACTCTAAAATCTAAAATCTAAAATCCCCTGGCTGGCGCAGCCTAGGTTGAACTCGGAGCTAAGTTTGAGGTGGTTTGTATCCTCTTTCTAGGGCAAATCTCACAAGCTGGGCCCGATTTTCTAACTGTAATTTGCTGAAAATGCTGCCTAAATGAGCTTGCACAGTCCGGGGGCTATTGACACTCCTGGGCCTGAAGGCATGAGGATTCTTCGATCTACGAGCTGACTTGCTCTAATTGGATTTCTCCAACCAAAGTAGAGGTCAATTCTCCCGAAGCGTTGTTTGCATCTAGTGCAAAGGTTCCGGTATGCCCTACCGTAGCCAATCCCCGACTTAGGATATTTCTCGCGGCGTTGAAATCTCTATCTAGCAAACATCCACACTTACAAACATGAGTCCTTGTAGATAGAGTCTTTTTGACAATTTCACCGCAACTAGAGCATTCTTGACTGGTATATTGCGGATTTACCGCAACTGTTACACGCTCGAATACTTTTCCAAAATATTCGAGCCAGACACGGAATTTATACCAAGATGCGTCGTTAATAGACTTAGCAAGACAGTGATTCTGCACCATATTCTTAATTCTCAAATCTTCGTAGGCTATCAAGTCGTTTGACTGAATTACGGACCTTGCCAACTTCACGGCATGGTCTTTACGTTGCCTGCTTATTTTGAGATGGCGCTTGCCGAGAATCTGTCGAGCTTTGCCTCTGTTTTTTGAACCTTTAACTTTCCTAGATACTCGACGATGACTGCGTTTGAGAATGCGTTCGCCTTTTCTCAGGAATCTAGGGTTTTCAACCGTGACTCCATTTGAATCAGTATAGTATTCTTTCAGTCCAACATCTAATCCAATTGTGCTACCAGTTGGCTCTGTGTTTTCCTTTCGGCTGACATCAATACAGAACTGGACGTACACACCATCAGCACGTTTAACCAATCGAACCCGTTTAATTTGGCTAATTTGGTAAAAATGCAGGTCGCGTGTACCTTTGAGTTTAAGTTTGCCAATTCCTTTTTTGTCAGTGAAAGTTATCGATTTTCTGTCATCTGCAAGCTTCCATCCAGTTGACTTGTACTCAACCGAACGGCAGTCTCGCTGGAATTGCGGATACCCTTTTTTACCAGGAATCTTTTTCTTGCAGTTTTCGTAGAATCGAGAGATAGCTGCCCAAGCGCGTTCAGCACTCGACTGCCTTGCCTGGGAGTTGAGTTCATCAGCAAACGGAAACGTAGCTGCCAGTACAGCACAGTATTTATTCAAGTCGTATTTGTTCTTTTTAGGATTGTCCATCCAATAGCGCAAACAGCTATTGCGGACAAACTGAGCGGTACGAATTGCTTCATCTACTGCCTTGAACTGGCTTGATTTTCCGTAAGATTTAAACTCAAAAACTAGCATTGCTCTACCTCCAGTCTTATGCTACCGCAGTCGGCACAAAACGGAGATATGTGCAATGAAAAGTTACAATTCAAGCCGTCCTAGAAGGACGGGGTTTTTAACCCAGTTTTTCGATAAAGGGGACTAACTGTCCCAAACGGGTAGTTCGCAAACGGCGACAAAACTCAAACCCGTCCATTTCCGGCATCATGACATCTGAAATTACCAAATCTGGGGGGGCATTTTCAAAAATCGAGAGCGCCTCAACTCCTGAATTAGCGCATTCCACCCGATATCCTTGACTTTCCAAGTACATTGCTAAGACTGTTTGACAGTCTGCTTCGTCGTCAACCACTAATATTCTTTCCATGACAGGCTTGCACCAATTCCAGTTGGACAGTTCTTGAAACTGCCAGTCCCAAAGTAGGAACTTAATTGAGTTTACCTCCTGCAACTTGATAAAGGCTCGCAATTTCAACACGCCACACTTTCTCAAATCGTCCGATTAGGGGGGCCTAGCGCATAAAAGGGGAAGCAGTAGAGCAATATGGGGAACAATACTTTCTTTGACTCGCCTATCATCAAAAGCTACAAATTTTTATGAGGAAGCGTCCACTTTTATGCAGAAAATAGAAGGTAAAAGAAAGAATTTTATCCTATTAAACAGAAATCTTAGTGACACTTATACTATTCCTAGACGCGACATTGAAAGGTTTTTAGATTTTTCGGGTTCGGACACAGGTACAAAAGGGACAACGCGACTAGGTGCTGCTGGGGGTGGCGCGAACAAACTCGGGTCGGCAACCAACATACTTTCAATTATCGCTGCTGGTTCGGGGCGACTGAACAGATACCCCTGTATGATATCGCACTGATGTTGTTTCAAAAATTCTAGTTCTGCTTCTGTTTCCACTCCCTCAGCAATTACAGTCATATTCAAACTGTGACCAAGTAAAATTACTGCTGTAGTAATAGCAGCATTTTGAGTATCTTCGTTGGCATTACGGACGAAAATTCGATCGATCTTTAAGCTGTCAAAAGCAAATTGCTTGAGATATCCTAAAGTAGCGTAACCGGTGCCGAAGTCGTCAATAGCAATCCGAATTCCTAGAGCTTTTAGTTCGTTTAAAGTAGCGCCTGCTACTGTCGCATTTTCCACCAAAGCGCTTTCGGTCATTTCTAATTCTAAATTCGCAGGCTCTAAACCTGTAGTTTCCAATATTTGCACGATTCGCGCCTTGAGTTCCGGGTCGGACAACTGCCGGGCCGACAAGTTTACTGATATTGTAAAGGGCGAAAACCCCGCCGCCAGCCAACTAGCGGCTTGAGCGCAAGCTGAAAGCAGTACCCACTCGCCAATCTGAATAATTAAACCTGTTTCTTCTGCTAAGGGAATAAATTCGCAGGGAGAAATTATACCTCGATCGGGATTTTGCCAGCGCACTAAAGCTTCCGCGCCGATAACTTTGCCCGTAGCAATATTCACTTGCGGCTGATAGTATACCTGAAACTCACCTTGTTCCAAAGCGTGGCGCAGCAAAGCTTCGAGAGCAAACTTTTCAGGAGATAGGGTTGTAACCTTGGTGGAGTCGTTAACTAAATCTTTGAGTCTGGCTTCTGCTTGGTGAAGCGCGACTGTCAGCGGTTGAGTAATAGTTTGCCGTTTCAAGACGCGAGAAGCAATGGCTCCCAGCAATTCAGCCTTGGTAAACGGCTTTGTCAGGTAATCGTCTGCCCCCAATTCCATCCCCCGACGAAAATCGGTTTTGTCACTTTGAGCCGTGAGGAAAATAAATGGAATTGTTGCAGCTAGCGAGTTTTGCCGCAGAGTCCGCAACACGTCATAACCGTCTAGTTCCGGCATCTGCACGTCGCACAAAATTAAATCCGGTATCTCCGAAAGTGCCATCTGCACCCCAGCTCGACCGTTTTCGGCCGCAATGACCCGGTAGCTGTGAGATTCCAGGAGTTGCAGAAGAGTTTCCCGGATTAATTCGTCGTCTTCAATCACCAAAATTTTGAGCATGATACTTAGATAACAGATGCCACTATATATCTGAACCTGACTAACTCTAGCATAATCAAACTAGCAAATTAATAATTCAGCTAATTAGCCAATAAACCATTAGTTAAATGGCTGAATATTTCCCCTGGGTTCTTAATTGACACTCCTGCGCCTAAAGGCGTGAGGATTCTTCGTTCACCGACCCAACTTGCCCAGACAAGATTGCTCCAGCCTGAGTAGAGGTCGAATCTCCCGAAGCGTTCGGATTTAAAATCCAGGTTCCTACATGACCTGTAGTACCCAAGGCTAAATTCAGGATATTCAGAGCTGCATTCCAATCCCTATCTAGCTCAAGTCCGCACTTGCAACTATGCGTCCTAGTAGATAGAGATTTTTTTACAGTAGTCCCGCAGTTGGAACACTTTTGCGAAGTATAAGCTGGATTAACCGCCACCGTTACTTTGCCGAACTTAATTCCAAAATATTCCAACCATTTCCTGAATTGATACCAACCCGCATCATTAATTGACTTAGCGAGACAATGATTCTTCACTAGGTTTTTAACCCTCAAGTCTTCATAGGCGACCAAATCGTTAGATTGGATTACGCAACGCGCTATTCTCTTAGCGTGTTCTTGACGCTGCCTACTTATTTTGAGGTGTACTCGCCCTAGTCGATTAATGGCTTTCTTTCGGTTGGTAGAGCCTTTCTTTTTGCGAGAAACGCGGCGTTGTCGAGACTTCAGTCGCTTCTCACCTTTCTTATAGAATCTGGGGTTCGGTTCACTATGTCCGTTGCTGTCGGTATAAAACTCTTTAAGTCCAACATCTAAACCGATTGTTCGCCCACTCGAAGTTGTTTCAACTTGGCATTCAATCCTGATTACAAATTGGACATAGTAACCGTCAGCACGTTTAACCAAACGTACCCGCTTAATTTGCTCGACTTGGTAGAAGTTTAAGTCCCACGTCCCTTTCAGCTTGAGTCTGCCGATACCTTTTTTGTCGGTAAAAGTGATTTGCTTGCGCGTCGGGGAAAGTGACCACCCTGAAGTCTTATACTCAACTGAGCGACAGTTTTTATTAAATTTTGGATAGCCTTTCTGACCGGAAACCTGGCGCTTGCAATTGTCGTAGAACCGAGCGATTGAAGTATAAGCACGTTCAACCGAAGCTTGACAAGCATGGGAATTTAAAGTCTTGACAAACGGAAATTCAGCCCGCAACGCTGTGTTGTAGCGATAAAGCTCTTTCTGTCCCACGCCGTGATTGTCCATCCAGTAACGGATGCACTTGTTGCGGACAAACTGAGCGGTTCTAATCGCCTCATCTATAGCAGTGTATTGGGTTGTTTTTCCTTTAACTTTAAATTCCAGAACTATCATTTGACGTGGAAAAACCCTACGGCAATAGTCTAACATAAAAAAGTCGCCCGCTTATGGGCGAGGCTTGAAACCCAAATTTTTGGTCACACTCAAAGAACTGCCCAAATTGGGAAGATTTCGATCTCTTTCAAGAGCAGAAAACTGCTGAGTCCGACTCGTTTGATAAACTTTTATTACAAAATACCCAATATTTCTCATAAAAAAAATAGCCAAGAGTTTCAATGCGCCGATGGCGGAAATTACTCAGGCTATCACTTATATGATGTCCGGTTAATTGTTTATAATGAGTCCGTGTTTGTACTGAAAACTAGAGTTTTCTCTCCAGGGATGAATCAGGATGCAGCCTCCTGATTCATCCAAAAAAAGATACTTGCTTTCAGACAACAGTCGTGGAGAGATAAAAATTTTAGATTAAGGTTCAATCTCCCAGATTCATTTGTGCAGTAAATCTAACCTCTAAAATCGACTAACGGAGAACTTAATTATGGTTCTCTAACCCGAAATCCTATTATGCGCTGCCTTAATTCACAGGCTTAGTGGAATTCGCGCAAAACTTTTCATCTACAATTGCAGAATTGATACTGACAGCGTGCATGGATGAGGACGGAATTATCCGGTCTTGCGGAACTACCACGGTCTTTTTACAAACTAGCTCGCTACTGCCTACAGAGGCAAAGTTCCAAGCATAAAATTCGGGAGTGCTGACTGTCGCATTGGCCGGATGTAAACCTAGTGCAGTCACTAATACTAATCCAAAAGTCACTAAAGCTACGATCGCGAATCTCAGCATATTCTTTGTTTGAACAGGAAAACTTACCTGATCGGTATTACCTTATTATGACGCGGGTGGATAGAGAGCGTCAATCGATTTTAGATTTTAGATTTTAGATTTTAGATTGAAGCCTTGAGCCCACGGAGAAATTCGGGGGTTCCTTTATCGGTTACAGGTTTTTTATTTCTGGACGGATGAATCCGGGGGCTTGTATCCTGGATGCTTGATTGTCAATAGCAGTTATTCGGCCGTCAGATTCAACTGGTAAGCGATCGGCTCAGATGCTTGAGAAACTACCACGAATTCATAAAAACCAGTATCATCCAGCAATCCAGACCAACTAAGCCCCTCTGCATCTTCCAGCAAAGCTCGCGCGCCCTTTGTCCGCCCCGGAGTATAAATTGACAGTAGAGTAGATTTGCGCGGTGCTTGCAAATTCACCCGCAAAGTTTGATTGAGAGCGAACCTGGCAATGTAAGCTTTCCCTTCTCCGGGTTTGAGATTGCCTGTGAGGCGTTTGCTGTTCGAGAGGCGATCGAATTCAACGCTTTCGACAGTTGCTCCAGCTTGTAAGGCTTCGAGTTGGTCGGCGGTAATTGCTTGCCAAATTTGTCCGATCGGCAAACCGATGATATTGCGATCGCGCGGCTGTTGTGGAAACCAATAAAAAAACCTAGCATCAGCCAAATCGTAGAGAGCCCGACTGCTCAAATTCAGCTTGTTAACCTCAGTTTTCCAGCGATCGATATCAGTAGTGTCGTAAGTACCCAACCGTGCTCTAGCGTCGCTGCTGAGATTTTCCAGCTTGTCGAGCAACTCGTCGCCGATTTTCTGCCACCTTTCGCGCCATTGGCGATCGTCATCGCCTTCTTTTAACAATCGTCCCCCCAATTCCGGGTATTTGGCATAGAAAGTCTCGTCCACAAGGTTGACGTAACCGTTATAGAATCGATCGTCAATTTTGAGCTTTACAAAGCGATCTTGCAAAGCATCTTCTTGCTCCTGTTTCGGGCTTGAAGGCTGGGGAACTTTCTGCACTTTTGATTGCAGATTTAACAAAGAATTGCCCGCAAACCAGCCAACTCCCCCCATACTTGAGAGCACCGCCACCACGAACAAAACCATTTTCCAAGCAGGCATCTTTTGCTGATGGCCAATAGCAGCAACTCGCACCGGAGTTCCCGGCAGTTTTGGCGTGGGGGCGGGTACGGGTATAGGCGAGAAATCCGGCGGCTGCGTGATCCCAAAATCCGGGGCTGGCGGCAAAGGTGGCTGTAAAGGCGGATTGCCGGAGAGAGCGAGCATTACCTCGCGAGCCGAGGAGTAACGCTGGCTCGGCTGCTGAGCAAGCATTTTATCCAGCACCAGGGACAAATTCGGAGACAGAGAACATTCCGCCCGCCAATTCCAATTCAGCGTCTGGCTGTCGAGCAACTGATGGGGTTCCTTCCCCGTCAGCAACACCAAAACCGTGGCCGCCAGAGCGTACAAATCGCTGTGGGGAGAGACAATGCCCATCTGCATCTGTTCGAGGGGAGCATAGCCGAGCTTGCCGATGCGAGTCGCGGGGGCGAGAGTGCCGTTAGCCTCAGCGAAAAGAGACTCTACGGTGGCGGCGACTTGTTTTACTCCCCCAAAGTCGATGAGCACGGGCATTCCGTCAGAACTCCGCAGAATCAGGTTGTCCGGGGAGATGTCGCGGTGAATCACTCCCAAAGAGTGAATGTATTCGAGCAGGGGCAAAATCTGCAGCAGCAATTGATTGATTTCTGCTTCTATGAACCGCAAACCCTGACGCTTGCGGGCGTCGAGCAGAAAGCGGTAGGTTTGACCGGGCACGTAGTCTTGGACGAGAAATAGGTAGCCTCGATCGCTGATACTGACGCGGAAGAGTTCGCGAAAGCGCGGGATTTGATTGTGTTGCAGCTTGTAGAGCACTCCCGCTTCCCGCTCGAACAGTTCCTCGGATTTTTGTAAAGCGTAACTTCCATGTACTTGGGGCGCAAATTCTTTTAAAACGCAGGGTTCGTTAAATCGGTGGGCATCTTCAGCGAGGTAGGTGCGCCCGAAGCCTCCGTGTCCCAATTCGCGGACGATGCGGTAGTGGTTGTTGAGAGTTATGCCGGGGTAGATGGGATTGTTCATTGGAACTTGCTGCGTCTGATTTTCACGCTTGACTGAGACTGGGAGTTTTGGGCGATCGCTGAATTAATCTTGCCATAGTGTTTGACACTCCCACCCCTGAAGGGGATGAGATTCTTTAGGAATTTCGCCCTAAATATCCCAGAGAGACAATTGCTTGTACTCTGGGTTCTCGCCCACACGCCGTTTGCCTTTTTGGGGCAGCGTATTATCTGACGAGCGTTCGTACATTCCGACATTAAAAAGTGTCGTTTGTACTGGTTTCGGCGAGTCCCGCCGTACCTTTTTCTTGACAATATTTAACCCGTAGGTTTCTATTGCCTTAGTTTTCACATTCTTAGCAGCTTGTAAATTAGCATCATCAATATGTCCGCAATTAGTGCAAATAAACTTTTCACCATTGCGACTATTTTTATCAACTTGTCTACATTTACTACAAGTTTGACTGGTATATTTGGGGTTAATTTTATACAATTTCTTGCCTAGCTTCGCAGCCAAATATTCAAGTTTTTGAGTTAAACTATACCAACTTGCATCAGCAATAGAACGATTCAATCCTCGTTTAGCTGATTGACCATTAGATAAAAATCTACCAGCCTCAGACTTAACTGGTTTGCACCGTTTCATCATGTTTTTGACTGGTAAATCTTCAACCGTAACAGCATCAGCTTTTTTAACAATTCGATTAGCCACATCCCATTGATAAGATTCTCGTCGCTGTTGAATCCTGTTATGTAATTTACTCACCCTGAGTTGAGCTTTACTGCGATTCTTGCTTCCCTTTTGCTTGCGACTAACCCGCCTTTGTCTAATTTTCATTAAACGCTTAGTTTTTTTATTAGTAGCAAAACGCGGGTTGTCAATACTACTTCCATCAGACAAGTAAACCAATTTTCCTAATCCCATATCACAGCCAGTAATGGTTTTAATTTCACTGTCTGGGATTATTGGAAAATCTGGTACTGTCTTGTTTTCAATTCTAACTGAAACGTACCAACCATCAGCTTTCTGTCTAACTGTAACCGTCTTGATTTCAAATCCATCTGGAAGAGAACGCGAATTATAAAAACGCATCCATCCGATTTTAGGCAAATAGATTTTATTACCCTTGATTTTAATCCTTCCTGGTTTGTAACTAAAGGATTTAAAATCGTGACGACGTTTAAATTTGGGAAACCCAGCACCCTTGAAAAACTTATTAAAAGATTCGTTAACTCGAACTGTTATTAACTGTAAAACCCCAATATCAATCTCTTGATACCAGGGTCTAGCATCTTTTAATTCTTGCAGGTTTGCATCTTGCATCAAAACTACCGTGCGTTTAGGAGATCGATCTTTCTCCCCTTTTTTATTGGCTTTGCCACCACCACCTTTCCAGGGGTTAGCTAATTGCGTCCCCTTAACTAAACTGCAAGTCAAAGGTGTGATTTCAGCTTGTGTTTTCAAATCGGAATAGCTACCGCAAATAAATTGCTGATGCCAGCCATCAACACGGTCGCGCCAACACCAGTTGTAATTAGCTCGTAACATATCGAGCCATCCCGATAGTTTTTTAAGCTGTTGATTATTGGGGCGCAACTTATACTTGTAACTCAAAATCAATTCGCTCACCTCCTGAAGTTATTTTATCGTATATTGTAGATATTAACGACTTAACGACAGCTTCATATGCAAGACAAATGCAGACGCATCCCGACCCCTGAAGGGGTGGGCTTGCGGCGCGGTCAAACTCTGTCAGTGTTGATTAGTCGATCGGCAGCTTGGCTATCCCCTGTGGTTATTGTGAAAACAGCGGTTTCCTGCTATAGAAGTTTATCTACTGCGCCATATTTTCGATCGACCTCAAAGTGTGTTCAAATTTTTAGTGTCCAGCCCAATGTGCGATCGGGTGTTAGCGCTACTAATTGAATTTTGAGCGATCGAGGTGCCAAATACCCATTTTAAGGAGCAAATCATGCAGCCAGAACAGCGTCAGCGAGCAATGGGGGCGTTTGAAGAGTTTTTGAGGGCGCCGCTTGAGGAACGATTGCAACACCAACAGAATCGAGTTGCCGAATCCGGGGCGATGGCGCTTTTTCAAAAAGTCGCGGCCACAGTACCAGCTTACCAGAATTTCCTAGCTGAACATAACATCAATCCCGCCTCAATTCAAACCTTTGAAGACTTCCAAAAATTGCCGCTAATTACCAAAGAGAATTATTTACGCTGTCACCCGCTACCTCAGTTGTGCTACCACGGCAAATTAGAAACTTGCGATTTCATTGCTGTTTCATCGGGTTCGACAGGAAACCCGACATTTTGGCCGCGTTTTATCAGCGACGAGTTGCAAATTGCCACTCGTTTTGAACAAATATTTCACGACAGTTTTTACGCCGATAAGCGCTCAACTTTAGCTGTCATTTGCTTTGCGTTGGGAACTTGGGTAGGCGGAATGTACACGGCAAATTGCTGCCGCTATCTAGCGAGTAAAGGTTATCCAGTTACAGTTGTGACGCCAGGGAATAATAAGACTGAAATATTTCGAGTTGTGCAGGAACTTGGCGAGCATTTTGAGCAAGTAGTTTTGTTGGGATATCCGCCATTTATCAAGGATGTGATTGATAGCGGAATTGCTGGGGGTGTGGAGTGGCAAAAATATCGAATTAAGATGGTGTTTGCGGGGGAAGTGTTTAGCGAAGAATGGCGGAGTTTGGTGAGCGATCGCACTAATTCTGACAATCTATATTACAACTCTGCGAGCCTTTACGGTACTGCGGATGCGGGCGTTTTGGGCAACGAGACACCGCTGAGCATTTGTATCCGTCGCTTTTTAGCAAAGAATCCCGAAGCAGCACGCAATTTATTCGGGGAATCGCGGTTGCCAACGCTGATGCAGTACGATCCCAAAAGTCGCTTTTTTGAAGTGAATAATGACGGCACGCTATTATTTTCTGGCGACAACGGCATCCCGCTAATACGCTATCACATCTCGGATAATGGCGGTTTAATTTCTTACGAAGCAATGCTCAATTTTTTGGCTGAATGGGGATTTAACCCTGTGGCAAGTTTGCAGCAAGCAGCAGGTATGAAAGTTTCTGATTTCCCCAGAGGAATTCGCTGCTTGCCATTTGTGTATGTATTCGGGCGATCCTCTTCGAGGGCTTCGCTAACGCACTTTACCGTTTCTTACTTCGGTGCTAACATTTACCCAGAAAATGTCACCGTAGGTTTAGAAGTTCCCACCATTCGGGAATGGGTGACGGGAAAATTTGTACTGCAAGTCAGGGAGGATTCGGATCAAAATCGGTATTTATCGGTGGTTGTGGAATTAGCAGCGGGGGTGGAGGGCGACGAGGAGATGCAGCAGGCGATCGCATCTTCAATTCTCGCGCAATTGCGGCGGCTAAACAGCGAATTTGCTAATTATGTGCCGCCAGAATATCAGTTACCTGTGGTGACATTAACGGAGACGGGCGATGCGGAGTATTTTCCGATTGGGGTGAAGCACCGATACACGCGGCAATAAGTAGTTTGAATTGATGAGTTATCCGTTTTCAAAAGTCTTGTGTTATTCTATAATTAGGCTGACATTTGATGGTTCATCTTAGAATATGCCAGCAAAAGACATCTACCACAATACTGTCAGAACAGCTCTAGAAAAAGACGGCTGGACGATAACAAACGATCGGTTAACCTTAGAAATTGGCGATCGTTCACTCTTCATCGATTTGGGTGCAGAAAAAATACTGGCTGCCGAAAAGCAAGGTCGCAAAATTGCTGTAGAAGTAAAAAGTTTTTTGAGTGCTTCACCCGTTCATGACTTAGAAGAAGCTCTGGGACAGTATATTGTCTACGAAGATATCCTAGAGCTTTCGGAACCAGAACGTAATATCTATGTTGCTGTTCGGGAAGAAGTTTATCTAGATATTTTCTCTGAGCCACTGGGGCAACTTTTGTTGCAAAAAAAAAGACTAAAATTAATTGTTTTTGATTCATCAAAGGAGATAATTGTCAGATGGATAGACTAGATGAATATCGCCTATTTATTCAGAAAATCTTAGAGAGTTATGCCCAGATTTCTTACGGACACGGAGAAATTAAAAGCAGCGTTATTGTTGACGGCGAACAAAACAATTTTTTACTAATGCACGATGGCTGGCAAGGGCCTAAAAGAATTCACGATTGTATCGTTCATGTGGAAATTATCGACGGCAAAATCTGGATTCAACAAGATGGTATAGAAACGGGAATTACCGCAGAACTTGTAGAATTAGGAGTGCCTAAAGACAAGATTGTTTTAGGGTTTCATCCGTATCATGTTCGGCAACATACGGGATATGCGATCGCCTAAACCAGCTTACAATACAGGAAAATTGAATGAAAGGACGATCGCTAAATTGTATCGGGATCAATGTTTAATTCTCGCAGTTTCGCGGCCAGGCGATCGGCTCGTTGAGCTTCTTGTCCGGCTCGTTGAGCTTCTTGTCCGGCTCGTTGAGTCTCCCTTTCTGCAACCTCTTGAGGAGTAGGGACAAGCTCTCCTTCTGCTGTAAAGAAACGCAATTTTCCGCCACAAATTCCGAGACTCAAATCGAGTTGTTGACTCCGCAGATGCCCGAATTCGTTCGGTGCGATTGCTTCATATTCCCCGTCAACTAAATGAAACCCAGCTAATTCTAAAGTTTCTGGGTCAAACCAAAAGTAGTCATGAGTGCGAAAAGTATCTTGATACAGTTGTTTTTTAAAGTTTTTATCTATATCCGCTGTTTTGGGAGACAGGATTTCAACGATAATATTGGGGTACTTTCCCTCTTCTTCCCAAACTACCCAGCTTTTCCGAGTTTTTCGTTCTGTTCCGAGTACCACAAAAAAGTCTGGGCCTCGGAAGTCCTTCGATTTGAGTTGCTTGGGACTGTAATAAATGGTGAGGTTTCCAGCAGCATAGAAATTGTTTCTATCTCGCCACAGCCATTCTAGACAGTTGAAGAGTAGGATTATTTGTCGGAGATGCAGTTCTGTTTCCACGGGAGGTTCGTCACTGTATAAATCGCCTGAAGGAAAGATAACATTTTCTGGTATCTCTTGTTCTAGTATTTCTTGGGTAGTAGCTAATTCTGCGGTTGCGGACATGGCTGCTTGGTGAGGAGTAAGAGGTTGTGTGTCTATTTTAGCAAGGTTTCCATATCTCTGCCCAGGACTATTCTGAAAGCCCGATCGCGCTTTTTGCCGAAACACGCGATCGAACACCGAACAATTAGTCTTTAACTATTAGCAATAGTCGTTTTATTGACCGTCAGTTTGTCTGAGAGCAACCAGAATTTCCGGTCGTTTCATGCGCGCGTAGCCCCGCACTTTCCTGTCTTTGCCGATCGCCTTCAACCGTCTCAGCGAAAGACTTTCGTAGTCTTCCTCTGGGAACGGGGACGGAAACGGCAACTCTAACTGCAACTGCGGTAACTGAGGTTTTTGCTGTGCTTTCGACTGCTTATTAGCCTGCTTCTTAGGCTGTGTTTTTGACGGGGTTTTCGGTTGTGCTTCTGGCTGTATTTCTGAGTGAGTCGCTGCGGCTCCCAGTTGGCGGCGGAGCGTTTCAATTTGATTTTTCAGGTCATTTTCTACGTTTTCAATAGCCTCGGAAACAAACTCATTAATTTTTTGGACTGTGCGTTCTAATTTTGTTGACAGCAGTTTTTCCAGTTCATCCAACTGTCTCAAAGCACCTTCAAGATTTACCTCAGAAATAACCGCCGATGTTTGCGGACGGTTGCTGGTCGATTGTTCAATTTTTTTAGCCATTTTATCTACCTTTTCATGAAATGCTTTTTCCACTTGTTCAAGCAAATGCTTAATCTGTTCTATTTGATTACGCTCAAAGTTCTGCTCAGTTAGAGCTTTTACGTGCTTTTTTAGCAGGTCTTCATTTTTTTTAACAGATTGTTCTATTTGTTTTGTTAGACTATCTACCTTTTTTTGAAATGATAGCTCAAATTGTTGCAGGAGAGTCTCAATTTGTGCAGTTTTCTGAGTCGGTTGCGGAGCTAAATGTTCCATTTCTGCTTGAGCAACAGCTACCTCCTCGTCGGTCATTTCAAATACCCACGCCCACATTTGCTCGATGCCGAGTTCTTTAGCCACAATACACCAATCTGAGCCGCAGACTACTTCATATTCTTCTTCGTTGCTGTAAGCTTCAGTGGGGCGTACAATTAAAGGAATCAAGTTGCTGCCTTGCTCGATCAAACTTCTCCTGAGAGCTTCGCGGCGTTCGCGAGGAATTTCGCCCCGATGAAACTCTGGTACTGCAATTTGGGAAGTGTAAATCTGACTGTGACTAATTGGCTTAATCCGCAAATATTCAACTATTCGGTTTTGATCGGACGATCGATCCATCTTGTTACAAGTCCCCTTTTGTCATTAAAATCTGGTGTGTAGGTATTTCTGTATATCTACGCGGCTTCCCGTGGGGTGACATCCCTCGCGATGGCGTCCCGCCCTCGCCCGTGCTACGGCAAAAGTTACTGCAATTCCTAAAAAAAGCGACTGTGATGAGTTTAACTGCCTGCGGGACACCAATGATCCACTGCTTTACTCATCTTTACTTATTTTGGAGTAGAGACTCACTGAGTCAAAGTTGCGAGTAGCCGCAGGAGTTGCGAGTTATGAGTATTTTTGCCACTTGTCAATTATTTTAACCATTGTTTTGTCGGTTAACCCTTTAACACGTTCCACCACATTTGCAAATGAGACAAACGGCCGCGCATCTCGCTCTTTGAGTATTATTTGGATTACTGGAAGCTTCAAGCCAGCATCTTTCAAATTAGCCGACAGTTGATTTTTCTCTAAAGTATTGAGTGCTTCCAACAGCGACATTGATTCGGAAGCTACGTTTTCAAATTCTGGTATCCTCTCTACCACCACTTGTTTTTCGGGTGGCGACTCTGATTTCAACTCATTAATTCTGTTTTCTAACCCAGCTTCAACTAACAGAGGTACTTGTTGTAAGATTCGGTTTTCAAGTTCTTGTATACTCTGGGCTAAAACTTTTTGTTCACGGGCGTACTCGGCTTTTAATTCATTAATTTGACTTGCAAACAAGGCTTGAATATTTGTTAGTCGCTGTTCTAAACTAGATGAATCTTCGGGAGTTTCATTTTCCCCTAAATTAGGGACTTCTACCGAAGAAACCACGTTAGTTATTGAATCTGCGGGCGGCGACGAAGTATTTTCGTACAAAAACCCGGTTTCTGGGTTATCAACTAAATTCTCATTTTTGGCTGATTTCCTCAGCGCTTGAACTTGTTCCAAAAGCAATTCTTCATTTTCGGGTTCAAGAATAAATGCTCCGATTGTCTCGCCTTTTTGAGGGTGAATTTCCCTGGCTTTCGCAGCAGCGTAGTATTCAAAGTCTCCGTCTACTATCTCGTAGGCATCCATACCGTTGCGACGGACAATTATGGGGTTGATTAATCCTCCTAATTCTAAAATCAGTTGCGCCAGTTTCTCCAAATCCGGCTCTGCAAAATTGGAACGGGGCACTGCGGATGTAATTTTTTTCACTGCAACCAGTGACGGAGATAATTTTTTCATTAGTTTTTACCTATTTTTTCCAAAACTTCCATTGCTAGCATTTCAAATTCTTGGGATGCGATGGAATCCGGCTTAAAGTCTAGCACTGAAATGGGATCGGCGATTTCCATATTTCCCACGATTTGAAATTGTTCTGCACACTTTGCTAAATCGTCTCTCTCGTAAATTACGCTGTCCATGATTTCAAAGCCGTAGCGTTTGGGAATTGCCTCCCTCCGCTTGGGCAAACTGTACTGTACAAATTTACTATTAGTTGAGATTTTGCAAGAGAGTACGCCTAAAACTTCTAGTGGTTTCTTGCCAATTTGTTTTTTGAATCCGTTGACTTTTTTAATAAAATCCTTGACATTAATCAGTCCTTGATTGGCAAAAGGTTTTAAGTCAGAAGGAATAATTAAATAATCCGCCGCAATTAGAGCAACTCTAGCATAAAAATTCAAAGATGGCGGCGTATCAATCAGTACAATATCATATTTTTCCTGTACTTCTGCTAGTTTCTGAATTAAAATCATGCGGCTGTAATCTAGTTGATTGAGTTCCGTTTCATATTGCATTAAATCAATATGGGAAGGAACCACATCTATTTCGGGATGGCAAAAATTAGACTTGCGAGCTACTTGTGCGATGGAAAAAAATTCTTCTGATTGCAAAACTTGAAGAATATTATTATCTTTCAAATCGTCTTGTTCTTCATCCTCAAATTTTACTAAACCAGTCGCAAAGGTTGTATTCGCTTGACTATCTAAGTCGATTACCAAGACTCTCTTACCTTTCTTGCTCAGCGCTGCCGCTAAATTGACTACTGTTGTAGTTTTGCCAACGCCGCCTTTATTGTGGTAAACTGCAATGATTTTCATTGTATTTTGAGTTTTTGGGGGAACGGTTACATCGGATTTAACTTGAGGCTTAACTGGATTCTTTTCAGGTATTTGTTCCGGTTCAGAGATTTGACTTGGCTCAGCTTTTGCGGTGGCGGGATTGTGGGGCTGTACTGGGACTTCGCTAATTAACTCAGGACTAACCAAATTAATTTTATTATCTTCCCGTTCTAGATTATCAGGAGTTTTTATAGGTTTTAAAGTATTTCTGCCAATTAAAGCGATAATTTCATCAATTCTATTTTCAATGTCCTGTCCAGCACACTTAAAAACTAGCTGAATATCATCGGCAATTTTTTCGTAAATTCTAATTTCTTTACCGTTAGTTATGAGTCCGTAGCGGATGCTCAAACTTGTTAAATAGCGATGGAGTTTTCGCAGGTGGCGGTCTAAATTTTCCTTCGGATGTTTAGCCTCCATGACTACACTCATCGGCGAGTCTGTCTCGACAACTATGGGGATAACTTGGGTGGCAAATGAGAGGAAGTCTAGACGAATATTCCCAAATGCTATTTCTTGGTGCCAAGTGTCGGGGGTATAGCCTAGTTTTGGTAGCAGATAGCTGACAATGAGTTTGCTTTCTACTTCGCTTTCGTTGCGACAGTTATTGGGATTGAAAGTCATTCGATTTTAGATTTTAGATTTTAGATTGTAGATTGGGAATGACTGATTTAATAATGGTACGGATTGTGATAGTGGCAGTAGGGCAATACGGTTCAGTTAAAAATATTTATTCCTCGGAGATCCCCCTAAATCCCCCTTAAGAAGGGGGACTTTGAGTAAGTTCTTGTCCCCCCCTTTTTAAGGGGGAGTAGGGGGCAAGCTAAGGGGGGATCGAGCTTAACTGAACCGTATTGGACAGTAGGGTACGCATTCCTCCCCTTACAAAGGCTAGGGATTGTAATATCGAAAAACCCGGTTGTGTTTTACAAACCGGGTTTTTAGGGGATTAATCGCGTTTCAAACTTACTTGGTTTGAGCGTTAAATTCTTGCAATGTCTGATAGCCGCCAGCGGGATTGTACAAGTGACAGTTGTCGGCAATCCGCTTCATTAAAGACCAAGAAAATTCTGTTTCGTAGAGATGATCTTGCCAATTTTCCTTTAAGCTGCTGTGGGCGAGGCGCAAATTGTACCAGGGAATAGCAGTTGAAAGGTGGTGGGGAACGTGCACGTTAATGTCGTGGCACAGAAACTCTACCCAGCGGGGATAATCGCAGTGAACTGTTCCCGATAGTTGCGCTTGGGCTTCGTTCCATTCTTCGGGTTCTTTAAAGGAAATATCTGGTGCTGTGTGGTGAACGATCGTAAAAGTGCTCATCCAGAAATGGTAAACCAGCCAGGGCATCAACCAAAATTTGACAAATCCCCAAATGCCTGTGGTTGCAATTAAAATCGGGAATCCGATCGCAGCACCGATTAAAACGACCAAAACTGAAAACCGCACTTGTTCTTGTTTCTGTTGGCCTTTGAAGCGCCACCACATAAAGTGCACTTTTGCCCAGTGGGCGATCGAGCCAATCCACCACATCCGACCGAATATTAAACTATAAGCTATTTGTAAAGCCTTGGGCGCGGCAGCGTAGTCTTCTGCTGTCATCGGCTGCCAAGCATTATCTTCGCCAAGTTTGTTGGTGTGCTTGTGGTGATAGTTGTGCCCGTGCCGCCATGCGTGAAACGGATAAATTAACGGCAGAAATGCAATATGTCCGACTAAATCGTTTACCCAGCGGCGGTTAGCAAATGACCGATGACCGCAGTCGTGGCCGATCACAAAAAAACCGGTTAATCCGGTACCTGTGAAAATCCACATCAGGGGTAGTAGAAACCAAGGAGATACTGCTATGCCCCAGTAACCGACCGCTACTAGCAAAACGTTGACGATTACTTTTGTCCAAGCTTTGCGGGGGTTTTTGACGAATACTTCCCGCGGCAGGGTTTTGAGAATATCTTTGAGGCGCAGGTTGGAGGTGTCACTTGCGGATGTCAAATTTAGTGGTTTTTCGATCGATGCTGTCATAAATAGATTTCGATTCTCCGTATGCCATGAGGATGGCTTAACAAATTAGCGCCATAAAATGTCAGCTCGTTGCCAGCTTGTGGCAGACGAGTTGAGCAGTAGGCAAGCGCGTTTTAGCAAATGCTAGCGAGCGCTATCCGCAGTTAGGAATTTCTAGCACTTTTGGCAAAAAATACTGCGGGTAGCAAAACCTTTGTTTTTTTGACACTCCCCAACCTAAAGGTGTGGGGATTCTTAATTCAGCGACTAACCTTTAAGTGCTACGTCCTTGCGGCAATACTCAAACCTTTTAACCGTAGAAATCCTACCAATTAACGAGCCCGATTCGCAGTCACCCCAGAGGGCCTATCTCCAAAAGCGTACTAGGATATTGACCTAGAATTCGGGTATGCCCTACCCTATCTAAAAAAAGTGAATTGTTTTTTTTTCTGGTTATGAGGCTGTATTAAGGCCCTAGCTGTTTTGAGAGTTTTCGCCGCTCTTTGTCCCCCGGTTTACGCCTAAAAGTGTGTCTGAGTCCCTGTTTCACGAGGGCGTTGCGAGTTTAACCTTGACTTTTATAGTATACATACTACACTACAAAAACCAGCAATTCCCTGATTTTTGGGAATGGGTTTAAGAAATTAAAGCCGTCCTGGAAGGACGGGGTTTTAAACCCAATTTCCCGATAACACAGGGGTAGCACAGTTGGCATTAGCGGCTGTTGTCTGCTAATTGCTCTTGCTGCCAGAAATCGGGCCCTGAGCCGGCAAGCCAGCGATCGAGCGTTGCTGTTTGAGGCTTTGCACTTCCAGCAGCAAGGATTCGATTTCTGCTTGCAAGTGCAGGAACTTAACTTGCTGGTCGGCTTGGTAGGGGCACTTCACCAAATCTACTTTGCGGGCAAAACTGGTCGATAGGGTAGAAGAACTAGCCATTTCGGGGTTGCTCGCGGCGACTTGAGGCCGGGAAAGAGTGGATGAATTATTTGACATTAGTAATTGAGTAGACATATCTACACATTCACACCATTAAGTTACTTTAACCTGAACCGATCGTATTAAACATCAAATTAACCGATCGAGCTAAAATTAGTGTAAATTCCTTAGCCATTGCCTAAAACCATTGACATCGTGACCCTGATTCTACCTGCTACAGACTCTGCTGCTAACTCCGCTGCCCGCGCCGCCGAGCCGAAACGCTACGGCTGGCCCGGCTTGATCGAAGCTTATCGCCCCTACCTGCCGGTGACGGAAACCACGCCGGTAGTGACGCTCCAAGAAGGCAATACTCCCCTGATTCCAGCACCTGCGATCGCCTCTCTCATCGGTAGAGACGTGCGCGTCTTGGTGAAATACGACGGCCTCAACCCCACTGGTAGTTTCAAAGACCGGGGGATGACAATGGCGATTTCCAAGGCGAAGGAAGCTGGTGCCGAAGCTGTAATTTGCGCCAGTACCGGCAATACTTCGGCCTCGGCGGCCGCCTACGCCCGACGCGGGGGAATGCGAGCTTTCGTGTTGATTCCCGAAGGTTACGTGGCTTTGGGCAAGCTGGCGCAAGCTTTGCTTTACGGTGCGGAAGTCATTTCGATTGGGGGAAACTTCGATCGAGCCTTAGAAATTGTCCGCGAAATGGCCGTTAACTACCCCGTGACATTGGTCAACTCCGTGAATCCTTACCGTTTGGAAGGCCAGAAAACCGGCGCTTTTGAAGTCGTTGACGCTTTAGGCGATGCCCCCGACTGGCTGTGCATTCCCGTGGGAAATGCGGGAAACATCACAGCATACTGGATGGGTTTTTGTCAATACCACCAAGCCAAAAAATGTTCGCGCTTGCCGCAGATGATGGGATTTCAAGCCGCCGGGGCTGCGCCGTTGGTAACGGGCTCACCGGTATCGCACCCAGAAACCCTGGCGACGGCGATTCGGATCGGCAACCCTGCTAGCTGGAAACAGGCGATCGCAGCTTCCGAAGCCAGCCGCGGCAGTTTTGCAGCAGTCACCGACGCCGAAATTCTCGACGCTTACCGTTTGTTAGCATCGCAGGAAGGAATTTTCTGCGAACCGGCGAGTGCAGCTTCTGTGGCCGGTTTGCTGAAGGTAAAAGACCAAGTTCCGACTGGGGCGACGGTAGTTTGCGTGCTAACTGGTAACGGTTTGAAAGACCCGGATACCGCAATTAATCACAGCAACAATCAATTTAAAAGCGGCATTGCTCCGACTTTGGATGCAGTAGCTGGGGCGATGGGATTTTAAGAAGTTAGTTGGCAGTTGTCAGTTGTCAGTTGTCAGTTGTGTTCTTTGTGTCCTCTGTGATTCATTTAAACTAAGATATTGCACCGGCGGTCAACAACCTGTAGGGGCGGGTTCACCAACAATATCTAACAAGTACCCACAATCTGAATAAACCCGCCCCCACCCAACAGTAAATCGCAATCTACCTCTTTTAACATACAAGGGGCTGCTTACTCAATAGCTTTCAAGGATACCAAAAGACTAAAAAAGCCGCCCCCACCCCGCGCGAAAGTCCTCGATTGATATTGTTGTAAGATATCAGTTTAAATTCACATCTTGCACCAATATAAGAAACGGGCAAGATGCCTGTTCCACTCTTAGTTAAAATCTTTTGTGGGGAGTAGGGGTAGGGCCGAAGAACCCGCCCGTAAGCCCATCGAAACAGGCTCTCCGGCCTGTTCCACAAAATATAAATTTTCTTGTGGAACAGGCCGGAGAGCCTGTTCATAAAAGGCTAATTGAGAATGGTGCAACATCTCAGTATCAATAAACTCCTGTGAACTCACTTTTTTATCAATAAACTCAGCCAGAAACTTTTGTCATTATCTTATGACTAGCCCTACTGCAACCCTGTTAATTTCCTGTCCCGATCGCAAAGGGCTTGTCGCCTTACTTGCTAACTTTATCGCCTCCCACAACGGCAATATTATCCACGCAGATCACCATACAGATTTTACCGCCGGATTATTTCTGAGCCGGCTAGAATGGCAATTAGATGATTTTGACTTAACCACCGAACAAATAACACCTGCTTTTAGTGAAATTGCCAAGGATTTACAAGCCAATTGGCAACTGCATTTCTCTCATAAAATTCGACGCATCGCAATCTGGGTAAGCCGTCAAGATCATTGTTTATTAGACTTGATTTGGCGACAAAAATCTCAAGAAATCAGAGGTGAAATTCCCCTGATAATCAGCAACCATGAAAATTTAAAGCCCATTGCCGCACAATACGGGATCGACTTTGAGTATATTCCCATTACTAAAGACAATAAAGCTATTCAAGAAGCACAACAGTTAGAAATTCTTAAAAAATATAAAATTGATTTAGTAGTTTTGGCTAAATATATGCAAATCTTGAGTCAAGACTTTATCAGAAAATTTCCCAATGTGATTAATATTCACCATTCATTTTTACCCGCGTTTGTGGGTGCAAATCCCTACGAAAGGGCTTATGAAAGAGGGGTGAAAATTATCGGTGCAACAGCCCACTATGTTACACCCGATTTAGATGCTGGCCCGATTATCGAACAAGATGTTGTGCGCGTCAGTCACCGCGATGAAGTCTCTGATTTGATTCGCAAAGGTAAAGATTTAGAAAGGGTTGTTTTAGCAAGGGCGGTGCGATATCATTTACAAAATCGTGTTTTAGTTTACGGCAATCGGACTGTGGTTTTTGCTTGAAAATTAGGCATCATATCAATCCTGGTTTGTTACTCCTTCGATCGCTCGGCGAGTGATATCAATTCCGGTTGCACGATCGCAGTGTAGCGACTCCCAAAGTTTGCTGAACTTGACATTCTTCATGACTTGTGATGCGGTTAAGATTTTCCGTTGCCGTCTTGTTGCGATCGCCCTTGGGTAAATTTTCGCAAAGAGCGGCCCATACGACGAGGTTTGGGAACTTTACTTTTACCTGCGGGCCATCCTTCGCGCTGCTGGGAGCGATCGCCATCGGTCTCTTCGGTTTGGTCGTGAAACAAGATGTTCCGCGTGGGATAAGGGAAATCGAAGCCGTTTTCCACATATAGCTTTTTTTTAATAGCAGAAATTACCTTGTCGCGCGATCGCAGATCGTCAATTCGGCGCGGCGGAGCAATCCACCACCGAACGCGGATCTTGACCGTACTTTCTGCTAGATCCATCGCCAGTACATCGGGTGCAGGAGCTTTCAAAACCTCCTTTATGCTGTAGATTGCTTCCAGGATTAACTGCTTGGCGTGGTCAATATCGTCGCCGTAACCAATACTAATATCGTATTCCATGCGGCGTTTATCGAAAGCAGTATTCACTGTCACCGTATTCGTAAACAATTCGGCATTAGGAATGACAATCCGGCGACCATCATAGGTTTGGATTGTTGTAGCGCGCGTCTCAATATTTTCTACCGTTCCCTCAAAGTTTTTAAACACAATCTGGTCATCGATTCGGAACGGTTCCGTCAACAGAATTAGGATACCGGCTAAGAAGTTTTGCAAGATATCGCGAAAGGCAAAACCAATCGCCACCCCGCTAATTCCCAGCAGTTGCACCAAATCGCCAGCTTTCAAGGTGGGAATTACAATCGAAAGAGAAATAAATAGACCAACTAGAACGATCGCACTCTGGGCTAACCGTCCTAACACCAGCCCCAAATTTCGAGCTTGGTGGTGGTGGCGGGTAACTCGCCTGACAACTCTCTTAATTTGCCTACCCACAAAGTAAAAAATTGCAAAGACAATTAACGCCAGCACAATATTAGGCAGCATGATCAGAAAGCCGTCGATCATGCTCTGAATCTTTTTCCAGACTATGGATATCTCTGCCTTCATGAAGTTTCCTCGCGCATCAGTCGTTGTCGATAGTAGTAGAATCTAGCTCGATTAAGTTCTATCTAAAGACTGTAGGTTGGTACGACGCGAGGAAGATTTTTTGGCACTCCTCAAAATTTTGAATGCAGATTATAGGTTGGGATATAGTACATTTACATCGATTAGTAGATGATCCGTAGATGCGGAATAATAAAAAAGCTGATAGATTAATGCAGCCTAATTGCAGTTAAGGCAAAAACAACGCATCGGTGACTAAATCCCATCTGCTAAGGAATGAGAATTAAATAACTTCCACTCTTGAAAGTGGGATGGGCGTCCCGCCCGTCCAAAAAGGACGGGCGGG
>NZ_JAUBTI010000068.1:0-2177 GCF_036702415.1 Microcoleus sp. D3_18a_C4
ATTTTAAAGTCCCAAAAGCCTTTCGACCCCAATTATTTACTCGCTACCCCTTGACAGATCAAGACAGTATCTACAGTTAACTCGTGACTGATGACTAATTTAAAATCGCTGCTTTGTACCGAGTATAAATTTGATGTCGCCGGAGTCGCTAACACCCACATCTAAGCGAATTAATCCAAAGGACGATCGCACCCTCACACCCACCCCAACACCCGCCCCAGTCCCCGGTTTGTCCCTGACTACGGCCGGTTTTCCGAGTACACTATCTCCCGTGCCCAAATCCGACGCAAAATCAACAAATATCACGCCGCCAACATCCTGACCCACAGGAAACCGATATTCCCCGGAAGCTAAAAAATAACTCCGCCCACTGCCAATATCCCCGCTATCGTAACCCCGCACGGAATTGCGGCCGCCGAGGCGAAAAGCTTCCGTTGGTGGCAAATCCCCAATTACCGTCCCCGCTTGCAAGTTAAAAGCCAGCATTTCGGGCAAGGCTTCTGACTCGCTGATGCCGAACAAAGTTACTGGTACATAATGTATATAATTTGCTAACAGCCTGTTGCTCACAATATTACCTCGCCCCAAAGGTATCGACTGCTCGGTGCTGAGGCTGAGAATCGAGCCGCTGGTGGGGTTGAAGGGATTGTCCCGCCGATCGAGGAGCGCACCAAAAGAAACAGTGTATAACTCGTCAACGCCGCTGCCACTGAATGTGAGAGGATTGCCGAGTTCGTCGCGGCGGGCGATATTTAAGTTGCGATCGCGCGTACTGATGTTTGTATAATTCAGTCCCAAAGTCGATTGCCAATCGCCCAAAGGTCTGGTAAACCTGAGATTTCCCCCCATCCGAATTTCCCGAACTCGGTTCCCGTTGGGCAAATCAATATCTTTGTTGAAAATTTCCGATATTCTGCGATCGCCAAAAGCTCTCACACTGTATCCCAAACGGTCTTCGGCGGCAACGTAAGGGCTGACAAACTGGACATCGTACTGGATACCTCGGAGGCTGGGCTGAAGTTCCACCGCCAGCCGCTGCGGGGTTGTACCGAAAGTTCGATCGGTATAGGAAAGAGGAACCGCAACGCCAACATCATCACTAAGACTGGCACTCACGCTAAAAGAGCGAGCCGATCGCTCTTGAACGTTGTAGATTACATTAACATCCGTGCCAACTTCTTCGATCGAAACCGTAACTTTCTCAAACAATCCCAATTGCTGCAACTGCTGTAAATCCGATCGTACAACTTCCCGGCTGTAGTTATCCCCCGCCTTGAGTTTGATCTCACCTCGGATAAAATCTTCCGAAATTCTGCCCTCAACCGGATTCCCTTTTTTATCAACAGCTTCGCCTCTGGAATTGACAAAGCGAATTTTCACATCAGCAACGTAAACGCCTTCAGCATTGCCCGCTTGACTGATTTGTAGAGTACCGCCTAGCTGTCGGGCGTTGCTGTTTACTGCTTCGGGGATTTCGGCTTGTGCCGCGATCGTCGCCGGAGTTTTTAACAGAGATGTAAAATCTTTATTGTGGCTGGACTTGAGTGAGGGCGATTCCCTAGGGGATAGCTGCGCCCCGCGTACTTCAGCCAACATTCCTGTGCCACCAAACAATTCATCTCTTGTGGAACGGGCATCTTGCCCGTTGTTGACAGATGCTGCACCGTTCTTGAGAGAGGTTGCACCATTTTCCATCAGCTTTTGATGAACAGCCAACATTCCTGTGCCACAAAACAATTCATCTCTTGTGGAACGGGCATCTTGCCCGTTCTTGACAGATGCTGCACCGTTCTTGAGAGAGGTTGCACCATTTTCAATCAGCTTTTGATGAACAGGCAAGATGCCTGTTCCACCAAACAATTCATCTCTTGTGGAACGGGCATCTTGCCCGTTCTTGACAGATGCTGCACCGTTCTTGAGAGATGCTGCACCATTTTCAATCAGCTTTTGATGAACAGGCAAGATGCCTGTTCCACAAAACAATTCATCTCTTGTGGAACGGGCATCTTGCCCGTTGTTGACAGATGGTACACCGTTCTTGAGAGATGCTGCACCATTTTCAATCAGCTTGTGATGAACAGCCAACATTCCTGTTCCACCAAACAATTCATCTCTTGTGGAACGGGCATCTTGCCCGTTGTTGACAGATGGTACACCGTTCTTGAGAGATGCTGCAC
>NZ_JAUBTI010000068.1:2277-2371 GCF_036702415.1 Microcoleus sp. D3_18a_C4
CATTTTCAATCAGCTTGTGATGAACAGGCAAGATGCCTGTTCCACAAAACAATTCATCTCTTGTGGAACGGGCATCTTGCCCGTTGTTGACAGA
>NZ_JAUBTI010000068.1:2471-6081 GCF_036702415.1 Microcoleus sp. D3_18a_C4
TCATCTCTTGTGGAACGGGCATCTTGCCCGTTGTTGACAGATGCTGCACCGTTCTTGAGAGAGGTTGCACCATTTTCAATCAGCTTTTTATGAACAGGCAAGATGCCTGTGCCACAAAACAATTCATCTCTTGTGGAACGGGCATCTTGCCCGTTGTTGACAGATGCTGCACCGTTGTTGAGAGAGGTTGCACCATTTTCAATCAGCTTTTGATGAACAGGCAAGATGCGTGTTCCACAAAACAATTCATCTCTTGTGGAACGGGCATCTTGCCCGTTCTGGAGAATGGTGCCAGATGTGAGACTCACCTCATCCTCCTCCCTCTGTGCCTTTGTGGGACAGGCGTCTCGCCTGTCAATTTCTGCGGTTTCCCCTCTAAACTCCGCCTCAGTCGGTGCGGCACTCGGATCGATCGCCCGCGCCGCCAATTCGCCGCCAGCCAGCGCCGCCAAAGTCAAAAATGCAATAATCGAAATTCGCATAGACATTAAATTTAAAGCACACCCAACGCATATTACCCAAAACCGGGCCCCCTGCATAATTAGCCGAAAAGAAACCCGGTATTTTTGAGGCTACCGGGTTTCTGGGATGCTGAAATGTGGGAAAGTTCGATCGACTGCGGGCGATCTTAATGACCCAGAAAAATTTGTTTAAATAGCTTGTCGAGAAACACGTTTCTCAAAATGAGCCTGAGTCTGCTGCAACAGTTGTTCGCGACTATCCTTAGCGGTGGTAATGGTAGGGAGCAGGTTGCGAGCTTGTAAAGTCATGTGAAGCTGTAGGTGTGCTACGTACTCACTGACATCTTCGCGAAGAGAGCAAGCCGGGTACTGTTTTAAAGTAGAGTTCAAAGTGTTCTCCTGCTTTGGGTTTGTAGTTTTTTCTAATAATCATAGACAATATCATGGTCTATTTCTAACTGTGTACTCCGTAATGAAGTTTAACCTTTGGACTGCTGTTTTGTTACAATCCTTTACAAATGTCTCTTACCTATCAGGAGTCGATCGCCATGCAGTCTCAAGCACTTGTAGGACAAAAGCACACATTAAGTACATTTGTCAATAGCCGCAGCCAAACAGCAGCCTACCTCGACATCGGGTGCGGCAGACCCTTATTGATGCTGCACGGTTTCTTCGGAGAAAAGACTTGCTGGCTGCCCTTAATTGAGTTATTGCAATCTCAGTTTCGGTGCATCAGTTTAGATATGTTAGGTTTTGGAGAATCCAGCAAACCAGAAATCCGCTACGACGTAGCTGTAGAAGTTGCTTTTGTGCGGCAAGTTGTAGAACAACTAAATATCGAACCATGCTGCATCATCGGACATTCTTTTGGCGGTTGGGTAGCATCTGCATATTCCCTAAAATATCCTAATTCTGTTAGCAGTTTAGTGTTAGCAGCACCGGCCGGAATTCGGGACGACAGTTTTTGTGGTCAATACGATGCTTTGCGGCCGCTGCTGTGGGAAACCCCAGCCGTTGATTGGGCCTTGCAGTTGGCAAAACCTTTTGCTAGTTTAGCGGGAAAAAGTGAGCAATTGCAGCAAATTTCCGGGTGGCGCAGGGAGTTAATGTCTCAACCAGTAGCAAGGTCTTTTTTAATGAGTCGGATGCGGCCAGAAGATGCAGTTGATACAGTAGAAAAAGAAATTCACAAATTGCAAATTCCTACCTTAGTTATCGCAGCAGAGAGTGACGAAACAATTCCTCTATGGCACTGTGAAACCTACGCCGGCGAGATACCGGGGGCAGAGTTAGCAATTATTCCCCATGCCACTCACGGGTTGCCGCAAACTCAAGCTCCCATCATGGCCAAGTTTATTAGTAAATTTTTGAATAGTTAAGAAAAACGGTGCAACAAGCGGAATCCTGAAAATTGTGATAGGTCACAACGGTAAAATAATTGTGTTTTAGTATACTACTTTACTACGAAATACAGAATATATTGGTGAGTGTCTTGTACAAAAACTTTTTATGGCTCTTAAATCTTGTATCAGCAGGAGCTACAGACATTTAGGCGAGTCGGGGGCATTACCAATGGCGGCAGTGAAAAACTACTTTAATCTGGAAGAAATTACGACAGCCAGAAAAATTAGTGCTGCGGTGATTAATATCAGCGGCCGCCAGCGAATGCTTTCCCAACGAACGGCTTTTTTTTGCATGAGGTTAGTTTGCTCCTCGAATGCGGCAGAAAGAGCAAAACTGCGCGGGAATTTGTTAGAGGCGATCGAGCTTATGGAAAAATCGCACCGCGACTTAATTAATACTAACAGCAGCATCAACTTATTGAGTCCCCCTTCAGCCACCGTCAAGGCAATGTATTTTGAGCCGCCACTGTATTTAGACAAACAAGTGCGCGCATATATCGATCGAATTAAAGCCTTGGTGCAAGTTCCCGATGCCGAACTCAGGCTGGGAAATCCGCATCTGCTGTACATTGTCGAAGCGGCGGGCGGCGACTTGCTAGAAGCTTTCGATGCCGTAGTGAGTCAATACCAGCAAGAAAGCGAAATCGAACAATTTGAAATCGATCTTAAACAGGTAGAACTTTATCAAGAAAGTTGTGCTGCTACCTCGAAAGCGGAAGCTCAAGCGGCCAAGCTCGATCGCGCACTTTGCGAACTCAAACAAACTCAAGCTCAACTTCTCCACAGCGAAAAAATGTCTTCCCTGGGAGCGCTAATGGCTAGTATCGTCCACGAAATTAATAACCCAGTTAGTTTTATTTACGGCAACTTGAGCCATGCCGCAATTTATACTCAAGATTTGCTGAACCTGCTGCGTCTCTATCAAGAATGCTATCCCAATCCCTGTCCCGAAATCACAGCTAAAATCGAAGAGATAGATCTGGATTTTCTAGTTGAAGACTTGCCTAAAGTTATGTCTTCCATGCAAATGGGTTCCAATCGCATTCGCGAAATTGTCAAATCTATGGGCAACTTTTCGCGAACCGATAACAGTAACATGACCATGTGCGATTTGCACGACAGCATTGACAGCACCGTGTTAATTTTGCGAAACCGTCTCAATTCTCAAATAGACCGTCGCGACATTCAAGTAGTAAAAAATTATGGAAAATTGCCTGCTGTAGAGTGTTATTCAGGACAGCTAAATCAAGTATTTATGAATCTAATTACCAACGCGATCGATGCTTTGGACGAGGCAGCACAAAATCAGCCCAATGCTGCGCTAAAAATTTCGATCGGCACAGAGTTAGCTGGGCCCGATCGCGTGAGAGTGCGGATTGCTGACACGGGAAGCGGAATGACACCACAGATAAAAGAGCGAATGTTCGAGCAGTTTTTCACCACCAAGGAAATCGGTAAAGGTACCGGTTTAGGATTGTCTATTGTCTACAAAATCTTAGTAGAAAATCACCGAGGATCGCTCCGGTGCGAGTCAGAGCCCTGCAAGGGAACCGAGTTTATCATTGAACTGCCGATCCAGCAAACTTAAGCAATTTACTAATCATCGAAATTTATCTATTTTAACTATGTGTGGCACGGGCGTCCCGCCTGTGTTAACTGTGTGTAGCACGGGCGTCCCGCCTGTGTTAACTGTGTGTGGCACGGGCGTCCCGCCTGTGTTAACTGTGGCACGGGCGTCCCGCCTGT
>NZ_JAUBTI010000068.1:6181-6436 GCF_036702415.1 Microcoleus sp. D3_18a_C4
GGGCGTCCCGCCTGTGTTAACTGTGGCACGGGCGTCCCGCCTGTATTAACTGTGTGTGGCACGGGCGTCCCGCCTGTATTAACTGTGTGTGGCACGGGCGTCCCGCCTGTGTTAACTGTGGCACGGGCGTCCCGCCTGTGTTAACTGTGTGTGGCACGGGCGTCCCGCCTGTATTAACTGTGGCACGGGCGTCCCGCCTGTGTTAACTGTGGCACGGGCGTCCCGCCTGTGTTAACTGTGTGTGGCACGGGCGTC
>NZ_JAUBTI010000068.1:6536-37283 GCF_036702415.1 Microcoleus sp. D3_18a_C4
CCGCCTGTATTAACTGTGTGTGGCACGGGCGTCCCGCCTGTGTTAACTGTAGTTAAAATTTACACCTATCCTACGCTAATTCGAGCTTCAAAGTTGGCAACAGCTTTTCTAAATTTCTGAGAGATTTCTGTTGCCAAGGAATATCATTTGAACCCAATACCAAAAGTTGAATCGTTTTCTTTTTTCGGACGCTAATGACAAATTTAGACAGCATACTGATACCAGAACTGTTAACAAATTCCAATTGTTTTAGGTTCAAGGTAATAGTAGGCGGTTCCTCATTGGCGACCTCATCTAACAATTCGGCTATTGGTGCATACTCTGCTGGGCCGCTCAGGCTGAGTTCCCCTTGGAAAGTGAGTGTGACTGATTCTAGATCGTATTGAATGCTGTAATCTTCACCTTTAATTTCTTGAATGCCCATTGTGATTTGGTTTCCTGACTAAAATATTGCGATCGCACAAGAGAGTAAATATTGAAATGCTAGAAACTAGACCCTAATTTGAACCACAGTCGTAACAATGATGGTATCACTATCTGGCCTGGGCTCGAATTTCCAACCTATCTTAGCTGAATAGTCATTAATCATCGTCAGCAATCCCAATCCCGAGGTATCACTTTCCGATTCCGCATTCTTTTCAAGCTGCTGCAAATAAAGTTCATTTGGATCGGAAGCCATAATTTCTTCAATAAACTCCTTCAACTTATTCGCCCCTTCTGAAGTGACACTATTACTGGCAAAAATTACCGCCGTCACCTCTGTTTCACCAATAAAGTGTATGCCAAATCTGACCTTGTAATTGGTATCATCGTTATTAAATTTAATCGCATTTTCTAACAGTTCGTTGGCTACGTAGCTCACAGCTCCCTTGCTTTCTTTTATCCGTTTCTCGCTGCTAGCATCCTCCTCATCCACCGGTAGAAAGCTAGACAAATAATCGGCTACAAAATGAGCTGAAAGCCGGTTGTTGCGCCAGCGCTGTTTGATCGGGCGAGAACTGGGAGTAAATGTAAGTTCTAGGGAGTCGTGTTCAGGAGGAAATTCTTCAATGAATTCTCCAAAGATTTGTGTCATTGTTTTTAACCTTCCAGATGTCATAATTTTTCTCGCTCCAATTGATGTATTAAGGTCACTTGTTGGTGAATTTCCACACGCCATTCCAGTTAGCAGGAATACTCTTTTCTAACAGCGATTGGATGCGTTTTAGGTAAAGTTGACTGGGCTTGTCATCTGGATTTAGGGCTACTATCTGTTCAAAACAAACTATGGCCTTAGCAAAATTTCCCTGACCATATTCTTGGAGTCCCTCCTCAAATATAGGCAAAGTGTGAATTTTGAGCGATCGCACTGGTTCTACTTCAACATCTAACACCTCACAAACTGTAATGGCTTCTTGTCTACCTTTGACAATAGCCCGATCCAAAAAACGGATATGATACTTTTCGGGTTGACTCAAACGTTGTACCACATCTCCAGAAATTAATAAAGATACGCCATAATACTTAGTCAAACCTTCCAGACGAGCGGTGAGATTGACATGATCTGAGATCGCATCTGCTTGCATCCGATTCGCATCTCCAATAATCCCAACCATCGTATCGCCCACATGGATACCAATGCCAATTTTCAGCGGTATCTCCCCATTCATTTTACGGCTTTGATTGTATTTTTGCAACTGCTCCAACTTCACAATTCCTGCCTGAATAGCATCATCCACGCCATCGGGAAAAACTGCCATGACTCCATCTCCAATATACTTGACAATAAAACCGTTGTGCTTGCGAATTTCGGGACTAATTTGCTGTAAATAATTATTGATGAAGTCAAAGTTTTCTTGAGGAGTCATTTGCTCCGCCATCGTGGTGAACGAACGCATATCGGAAAACATAATTGCCATCTCTTTGCTCACGTGATCTCCAAGCTGGAAATCAACCATGCTCTGCTTGCCGAGAAATTGGAGAAATTCATCGGGAACGAAACGTCCGTAAGCCTGCAAAAGTTTCTCTAATTCTTGTTCCCGCGCTTTCACCGTTTGCACCATATGGGAAAATACCTGTGCCAGTTCTCCCAGTGCATCGCTGCGCCCTGCCACATCTGACAATATCTGGGGTTGAAAGCTATTGTTTTTTACAGCAATAGCTGCATCTATGACTTTTTTTACCTGCTCGATGTAAGTCTGCATCTCTCGGTTTTTATGACGGATCTGGTTTTCCAGATCCGTGGAGTGTTGCGTGACAATTTCTACTAAGGTTTCATAGCTATTTTTTTCATCCTCTACTTCCTCAAGTTTTTGGGTCAAATCCTGTAGCTGGGTATGGAGTTCTTCGGGAGATTTAGATGGTGATAAATTTATTTGTGGTTTCATAATTTATACTTCCGAATCGGGAAGCGCAAAATAGTTTGACTCGCTCGCTGTAAAATATTAGAACTTACAGGCGCGGAACTCGAAATCCGGTTTCTGCTTCGATGCTTGACCACTAAATCCAAGATTCCTCGTAGAAACCGGGTTGACGACCGTCAATCGATTTTAGATTTTAGATTTTAGATTTTAGAGGCGACCCCACGGATAAATACGTTCGGCAAGTTTCATGGGATACAGGTTTTTTATTTCTGGGTTCTGAGTCTGCTTTCGGAATGAATCACGTGGCGGGTATCCTGGATGATTTCGGTCAATCATAAATTATGCACAATATTGCCCTGTTGCTTCAATACTAGCAAAGTAATGTCATCAAAAACCTTTTGTTTTCCAATAAATTTTCGCAAATCAGCGATGGTGGCTTCCTTGATTTGTTCGGCGCTCAAATGCCAGTTTTGAGAAAGCACTTCACAGAGTCTTTCCATACCGTAGAATTTTTTGTGCATATTTCTAGCTTCCGGGATGCCGTCAGTATAAAGCACTACCCCGTCCCCCGGCTCTAAGTCTACTAAAACATGGCTAATCCAATCGGAAATATCCTCATCTAAGCCGATGGGAAATCCTAAATCCATCATGTTAATACGCTCAATTTTACCGCCTCTTCTGACTACGAGAGTTTCCTCGTGTTGACCGCTAATACTAACTGTACTGTCTGCGTAATTGAGGAGAGCTAGGCTCAGGTTTTTGTCCGAGTTCATCCGCTGGATATTTTTATAAATAGTGCGGTTGAGGGTATCTAAAAAGCGAACCGGGTCTATTTGTTGAACTTCTTTCAAAGCGCGAACAGCAGCTTGAGTCATTACCATCAAAATCCCGCTTTCTAGTCCGTGCCCGGTGACATCACCAATGCAGAGCGTCACCACCCCCTCAGTACAAAGTACGTCGTAGTAATCGCCACCAACTTCATCCGCTGGTTCCATAAAGCCAGCGATATCTAACTCTGCAATTGCTGCTAATTCCGCAGGTTTGGGCAGAATTAACTGCTGCATTTGTTTGAGGATATCGAGTTCGGCACTCATCCGCAGATTTTCTGTTTTGAGGCGTTGGTTGAGGGCAGAAATTGCCTGATTCGCTTGGGCTAGTTCGGCTGTACGTTCTTCAACTTTATCTTCTAGAGTTTGATATAGCAGAGCATTCTCCAGCGAAATAGCTGCTTGGGAAGATAGAATTTTTAAGACTTCCAATCTGTCAGGAGTAAATGCACCTGGGGCGAGACTATTTTCTAAGTACAAAATGCCGATAGTTTTACCTTGGTTAATTATGGGAGTACACAATACAGATTTAGGTTGGTGCTGAATAATGTAGGGGTCGGGCGCAAAAATATTTTCAGTAGCAATATCATTAATTACCAAGGTTTCTCTGGTACGCCAGACGTAGTTAATGGCAGTGATGGGAAGATTTTGACTTTGAGAGAGGGGAATATTGGGCAAATAGCAGCGCTCGTCTAAGCATTTAGCAACAATCGATAATTGGCCAGCTCTTTCTAAGATGATAGAGCCTTTTGATGCTCCCGCATTTTGGGTCACAATTCGGATCAAAGTTGATAGCAATTCCTCGACGTTTATTACTCCAGATAGGGCTTGAGAAGCTTTAATAACTGTGGCCAAATCCAGCATATTGCCAATATTATTGCTAGTAGAGGTGAGGGTGCAGACTCTAGTTTCCTCGATTGTATCTCCCGCATACAAACTTGTTTTTTGTTCGAGAATCTGGCTGAGTAATTGGGGATATTTTTGTTCTAAATCATGAATTTTTGCTTGAGTTCCCCAGCGAGCATAAGCGTAGTAAGCGTCCGTTAGATAGACGCGGGCAATTTTATCTTTCCCTAATTCAAGGTAGAATTTAGCGGCCAATTCCCCTGCTAGTGCTTCTTCTTGGAGGTATTGGTTTTCTTTGGCCGTAGCAATGGCGCGATCGTACAAATCCATTGCTTCCAGCCTGTGTCCCAATACTCGTGCTATTTCTGCGGCTACTAAGTCATACTTGTGGTGATAATTCATCGGTGCATGGAATGCCCAAGTTTGCATTTTTTCCTGATTGGCTGCAACTTGGTTCAAGTATTGTTCTTGAGCGATCGCATCAGCATGGGGATACAGTGCCACGAGGGCGAGGGAATGGTAAAAATTGTACTGGGGAACCATCATCAACGAGCCGACACCCGCGACATATTGTTCTGCTAGCTGGGCATTTTCCACAGCCCGATCGCGATCGCCAAACAAATAATTCACCACCAATTTAGCAAAATAAACCCCAAAGATGGAAGAGACATTATTTGCTGCCAGCAAAACAGGCAACATTTCATCTTCATTAAAACTCTCCCCAACTAACCGACAATTGTCCTCAGCTAATCCTTGTAAGTTTAATGTAAGTTGTCGCCAGATTTTAGTATAATAAGTCTGATATTCTTGTTTGGAATTAAGCATTAGCTCGATATACTGCTCGTATTTTTGAGCGACAGAGCTTAAGTCTTCACCGCTAAAAAAGCTGTAGATGCAAAGATACATAGCCGAATAGCAAGCATACTCGATATCGCCAGTTTCTAAACCGCTTTGGACTGCTGATACCAAAGACGATATGCTCGATCGACTGGGTTCTTTCCAATGTCTCACGCAAGCATTGTACACCATCACAACTTTCGAGTGAAATTCTTGGGATGGGAATTTATCTAATACCTGCAAAGATAGTTGGCCGTATTGATAGCCTAATTCAATTTCTCCGATTACTTCACAGATTAAACTGCAACAAGCATAGGCATAACTAGCCGGTGCAGAGTTCCCATATTTGCTACAAATATGTGCCATTGTAAACACAACGGCGGGGTAAATTTCTGGACTAGCTAGATAAGCGGCAGAAGCGATCGCGCATAAAATCCTCAAAGCCGCAATTTTATAAGGATCGTTGATTTCGGGCAAATTAGCTAAGGCAGATATCTCTACTGTAACGGGAAGTTCTGTTTCCAAAGAAACACCCAGCATTCCCAAAGCTTGCAATCCAGTATCTACTGCCGATTTCATCTGATTTTGAGCAATATAAGACTGAATTTGCGCTTCGTAAACTCTGAATTGATCGAGGAGATTGTGCGATCGACATAGAACTATTTCCGCCAGTTGGTGCGACAAATCGAAATTGGTATTCAAATATTCGGCTTCAACCGCTTCTACATAAAGATCGATCGTCAAGTCGTATAAATTTGTCCAGCTATCCTCTGCTAGCAAATTTCTGCCGATAGTTAAATAATCCACGGCAGCAGCATAAGCTGTAGAAGTTTTAGCTTTACGTCCCGCAATTAAATTCAAGGAAGCTAGTTGATTTCTTTCGGTGCGATCGCCAATTAATCCCACTCCAACATTCAAGTGGTTGACAATATCAAATATCCGATATTCTTTTTCATCTTCAGGGGTATTACTCAACAACAATCTGCCAATTTTTAGGTGAGTTGACTGTTTGGCATCATCGGGAATCAAAGAATAAGAAGCTTGTTGAACGCGATCGTGCAAAAATTTGTAACTGGGCAATTGACAATCGGCAACAGCTAATGGTGCAGACTCCCCATCATCTGCAAAAAATTTGTAAACTTCACTTTGCGGTAAAATTAGACCTTCTTGCAATGCTTTCCATAAATTAGCCGCAGTGTCTATTTGAGATTTTTCACAAACAACTGCTAAGGTTTCTAAATCAAATTGACTGCCAATACAAGCAGCTAGTTTTAAAATATTTTGAGTAGTTAGCGGCAATTTTTGCAATTGATTCGCCATAAATTCGACGACATCATCGCTGACTGTCAATTCTCTAATTTTAGTAATATCACACTGCCAACCACCCCTTTCTCCGCCATCTAACGGGGTAAAATCGAAATAGATCAACTTATCTTCATGCAGCCTTTTGAGGAATTGATTGCTAAAAAAAGGATTGCCTTTAGTTTTTTGAAAAATCAATTCGGTTAAAGAAATCGATCGATACGGCGGACAACTTAAAGCATCAGCAACTAGACGATTTAAGTCGATTTTTGAAAGTGGCGCGAGAGTAATTTTATTAATGATAGGGGCGGGTCGATCGCTACTGCGATTTGGTAGATTGCGAATCTCTGATAAAGTCAACATTAATGGATGAACGCTGGAAACTTCATTATCTCGATAAGCGCCAATTAGCAGCAAATGTTGACCCTCTGATTCGCCTAGCAACAATTGCATTAGTTTCAGAGATGCTGAATCGGCCCATTGCAAATCATCTAAGAATATTACTAAGGGGTGATTTTTTGTAGCAAAGACACGAATGAACTTTTGAAATAACTGATTGAAACGATTTTGTGCAGGACTGGGTTCTAATTCCTGGACAGCAGGTTGCTTGCCAATTAGCAGTTCTAATTCTGGGATAACATCAATAATTACCTGAGCATTATCGCCTAAAGCGGACAAGATTTGGGCTTGCCACTGCTGAACTTGAGTAACACTTTCTGTCAGTAATTGCTGCAGGAAACTTTGCAAAGCTTGCACCCATGCTGAGAAGGGAATATCGCGCCTGAATTGGTCGAATTTCCCTTTGATAAAGTATCCCCGCTGCTGGACGATTGGCTTGTGAACTTCGTTAACCACAGCGGTTTTGCCAATCCCGGAAAAGCCTGCTACCAACATGATTTCGGTAGTAGCTGTACGGGGCAGTTTCTGAGGCTCTCGGCTGCTACTAGGGGAAACCTCCAAATCGGCGGCTGCGGAATTTTCCTGGGGACAGGCGACGCGGTGGAAGGCTGCTAATAAAGCCAAAACTTCGGTTTCTCTGCCGTAAAGTTTTTCGGGAATGACAAAGCGTTCGGAAATGTCTCTGCTGCCTAATTCAAACAGTTGAATAGTGCCATGTTCTGAGTAGTCGTTTAAGCATTTTTCTAAATCGTGTTTGATGCCACCAACTGTTTGATAGCGTGCTTCCGCTGTTTTCGCCATCAGTTTGAGCACTATGTCATTCAATACTTGGGGGATGGCAGGATTGAGGGCGATCGGGTGAATTGGCTGGCGAGCAATGTGAGAGTGAACCAATTCCATCGGCTCGGTAGATTGGAATGGCAATTGTCCTGTCAACATTTCGTAAAAAGTTACTCCAAGCGAGTAAAAATCGGTGCGGTAGTCAATCCCACGATTCATTCTTCCAGTTTGTTCGGGAGACATATAAGCTAATGTCCCTTCTAAGATATTGGGAGTTTTAATTTCTGGATTTTCGCGAGGCAAAAGCGAGGAAATACTAAAGTCTATTATTTTAACTTCTTGAGTTTTAGGGTTAATTATAATGTTCTGTGGCTTGATATCTTTGTGAATAACTTGGCTGTTATATATTGCTTCTAAACAAAAGCAAATTTTAATGGCAATTTGTAAAAACTTTTCTAGGCTATTGGTAATTTTATCCTTGAGATCCCAAGCATCAGTGGTGATGTATTCTGCTAGAGAAATTCCGCCAAAATCCTCCATCACTAAGGCAAAACCGTTACGGTATACTTCCAGACTCAAGTGTTTGACTGTACCGGAATTTTCAATATTTTTGGCAATGGTGTATTGATTGCGAAACTGCACCAGTTCGCTGAAAGTGGGATACTCAGATTTGAGCAGTTTGATGACGACTGGTTGATTGTCGGGTTCAGAAAAACCTCGGTAAACGAAGGTTCTGGCGCCTGAGTAGAGGTGTTCGATCGCCCGGTAGCCGGGAATTGAGATCGGGGTCATAGTTGCTATACTAGATGTTGAAGGAAGAGGGCACAAATCGATGGAGCGATGCAATTGGGGGCAATGGTTTCAGCAATTCAGAACGTACATACCAACGCTCAGGTTGCTAAATCCTAGTCAGCTTTTAGTCCAAGCAATATAAAAAAGTTGGGGGTCATTAGTGATTAGTTTACTACAGCCTGCAAGGTTTAGGGAAGAGTTGACCAAAAAACAATGATCGATCGCTAACCGATCGCCAATCACATCAATTTTGTTAAAAACCTTTGAAGCGCTTGCTTCGTAGGAGCGATCGCCTGGTAAAGTCACATTTGGGATATTCAGGTTCCTGTTGGTTGAATTCCGTACAAATTTCTTGGTACATCGCTATTTTTTTATTGTCGGAAATAGAGTTATAAAAATTTGCGTTTTGGTTCTTGACTACTGGTGCGAATTGCGGATATAGTTCGTCTTGCTCGACTCGCGGCTGGTCGTAGAAAGCTTTGATGGCTGGTGTAGTTGAAAGATGCTGTTTCTCATTTATTTAGATACCCGAATAGATATTTAATCACTAATGGGGTAGAGCCAGCGTTTTATATTTTTATGTAGAAATCTTTATATAAAACACAGCCGATGATACTAAATATCGTTTTTTACAAGAGCAGCGATGGGTGAATAAAGCAAGAAGGAAAACAGCTCGGACTTAATCCTTTTTCTTGATAACAAGCAAGGTAATGTCATCAACTACCATTTGTTCTCCAATAAAGTCTCGCAAATCAGCGATGGTGGCTTCCTTGATTTGTTCGGCGCTCAAATGCCAGTTTTGAGAAAGCACTTCACAGAGTCTTTCCATACCGTAGAATTTTTTGTGCATATTTCTAGCTTCCGGGATGCCGTCAGTATAAAGCACTACCCCGTCCCCCGGCTCTAAGTGAACTAAAACATGGCTAATCCAATCGGAAATATCCTCATCTAAGCCGAGCGGAAATCCTAAATTCATGGTGTCTATCCGCTGGATTTGCCCACCTTTCCTGACCACAAGAGTTTCCTCATGTTGACCGCTGATACTAAGTGTGCTATCCGCATAGTTGAGCAAAGCTAGTGTCATATTTTTGTCGGAGTTCATGCGCTGGACATTTTTATAAATAGTGCGGTTGAGGGTATCTAAAAAACGCACCGGGTTGGATTCTTGCATTTCCTGAAGAGTGCGGACAGCAGCTTGAGTCATCACCATCAAAATGCCGCTTTCCAATCCGTGTCCGGTGACATCACCAATGCAAATCGTGACAACCCCGTTAGTACAAAGTACGTCGTAGTAATCACCCCCTACTTCCGAGGCTGGCTCCATAAATCCGGCAATATCTAAATCTTCAATGGCTGCAAGTTCAGCAGGTTTGGGCAGAATCAACTGCTGCATTTGTTTGAGCAGATCGAGTTCGGAGCTCATGCGGAGGTTTTCCGCTTTCAGGCGCTGGTTGAGAGTGGCAATTTGTTTAGTGGCTTTGGCGAGTTCAGAGGTACGTTCTTTGACTTTATCTTCTAGAGTTTCAAAGGATTCTTGCAGTTGTCTCGCCATGCTGTTAAAGGAATTTCTTAAGGTTTCAATTTCCAAAATCCGACTGGAAGCAACGTTCTGGTTAAGAGCACCACCTGCTAGATATTCTGAAGCTTGAGCAATTTGGTTCAGGGGGCGAGTAATCCAGCTAGCGGTGAAAATACCCACTCCAACAGAGACAATGAGAGCCACAATACACAGCAAAATAGTCTGCCGAGTGTGAGCATAAATTTGCGGCATAAAGTCCGCTTCAGGAACTACTACTACACTCAGCCAATTGAGGCCGTACTTGTCAGTTAGCGGAGAAACTTGGATAAATTGCCGCTCACCCTTAAACTTAAAGTCAAGTTGAACAGTTTGATGGATGTCTTCCAAACGCTTGAAGCGATCGAGCAGATAAACCACACTTTGACGCATCAGCGGGTTGCTGCTTTCCTGTGCTTTGAGCCGCTTTGTATCTTTGCCTGTTCCCACCGAAAGAGGCTGTTCTTTAACCGAACTGGCTATTAACTCACCCTGGGCTTCAATGATAAATACTTGACCGGAATTACCGACCCTTAAGGTTTGCAGGAAGTGGCGAATTTGATCTAGTCCCATCTGGCAAGTCAGCACGCCAATTAGTTTCCCTTCGGCATCATAATAGGGTAGACTCGCATTAATTTGCAGTGTACCGTAGCCAAAATTAATATAAACTTCACTCCAAGCTGCCTGTTTCTTCTCAACAGCTACTCTGTAAAAAGGGCGCGTGCGAACGTCATAATTGGGGGTGTTTTTTTCGATTGTTGTCGGGTTTCCATTATCGTCAAGGTTGTAATATATCAAGTCGCCACCCCCCGGAATCAGTTGCTGGGCAAGCTGAGGTTGTTCAAGTCCAACCAGCCGATTTACCCAACCCACACGCAGGTACTGACCTTTTTCGTTGGCAATTCCCGCGTGACCGATCGACTTAAATTGCAGAACTTGTTTCCAAAAATATGGTCTAGCTTGCTCCAAATCGTCAAAGTTCAACACCCCCAAAGGTAAAACATCCTGATTGATCTGATTCACCAGTGGCGGAGCTTCCAGATAGGTTTGAACACGTTCGTAAACTCTCGCACTCACTTCGTGGCGCAACTGACTAACAATATCGTTGACTATCTGCTCTCCGTTTCTGTAAGAGAGATAGCCAACGCAGCCAACAGCCGCCAAAATTTGGAGAACAAAGGGAACTACCAAGACATTGCGGAGACGGATTTTGCCCGCTCTGGGGACGATCGCACTTTTTTGAGAAACCATTGTTAAAAACACTCCCAGCGGGCAGTTTTTTGTTACAAGACTTGATAATGGATATATTAATAGCGACAGACAATGTTATCATATCAAAAACTCAACCAACATCAAAAAATTCTGCGTTCATCAGCGCTCATCAGCCTGCATCAGCGGTTAAAATAAAACAATAAATCCCAACAAAAATGCAAATTACTCAATCCCTCCACAGCGCCATCCTCATCTCCAACCTGGAACAATCCCAACACTTTTACAGCACCGTACTAAAAATGCAAAAAATCGATCGAGACTTAAAATTTCCCGGAATCTGGTATCAAATCGGCGACTTCCAGCTCCACCTAATTTTAGGTGAAACAATTATCCCAGATGCCGTAGACAAGGCTAAATGGGGACGCAACCGACATCTAGCATTTTCTGTTGCTAACTTAGAAGCAGCCAAACAGCAGTTAATCGCTCACAATTGCCCGTTTCAAATGAGCGCGTCAGGTCGATCGGCATTATTTACCCAAGATCCCGACGGCAACATCATCGAACTCAGCGAGTAAGTAATGAAAATCATCGCTTATTCTTACACCGAACCGCTACTCGAAGCAGCACCCGCACCGGAAATTTGGGGTCAAGAAGTCGATCGCACCTATCAAGACTTAGGAGGGCGGCAGCAACTTCAGCAACTCCTCAAAGACTGCCAAACAGAACCAGTCAAATACTTATTAATTCAGCGGTTTGAAGAACTAGGCGACACATTGCAGCAAGTGTGTTCGCACCTCGCCCAACTCGAAAACCTCGGCGTCGAAATCATCGTACAAGCAGAAACAGAACCGCGAAACCGCCAAAACTTGCTGCACATCCTCGCAGAAATCCAGCGCAGCCAACACAGCCGGAGTATTCGCAAAGGACACGCGCGCAACCGCATCAAATCGCGGATTCCACCGGGTAAGGCTCCTTACGGCTACCGGCGCGGCAAAGATTGTTATACGATCGATAAAACCACCGCCCCCACCGTCAAAGATTTTTTTGAACACTTTTTAATTTACGGTTCCTTGCGAGGTTCCGTGCGGTATTTAGCCAAGAAATATAACAAGAAAATCTCTGTAAGTACCGGCCGCCGCTGGCTGACAAATCCCGCCTACCGAGGTGATTTGGAATATCAAAACAGCCAAGTAATTTCTAACACCCACGTCCCGATTATTTCCAGAGAAGAAGCCGCCCAAATAGACAGGTTGCTGCGCCGCAACCGCTGCCTTTCTCCTCGCAGCGCTAGCGCCCCACGTTCCCTCGCAGGTTTAGCAATTTGTGCCGAATGCAAATCGCCCATGACAGTTGCCAAAGTCACCTCCTACCGCAAAGAAAAAGAATACCTTTATTTGCGACCGATTAACTGTCCAAAACAGCCTAAATGTAGCGGTATTTCCTACGATGAAGTATTGCAATTAACCATCGCCGGTATTTGTCGGGATTTACCCGATGCTGTTGCTGGGTTGCAAATGCCGAATATGAATGGAATGAAAGCAGGAATTGTCAGGGCGATCGCATCGAAACAAGAAATCATAGAGCAACTTTCTGGCCTGATTGAAAGCGGCATTTTAGACACCGAAACGGCAGAGTTTAGAGCCTACAAAATCCGCACCGAAATTGCCGAACTGCAAAGCAAATTAGCGCAACTACCCCCAGTAAATTTGCGAGAAATTGCCCAAACAGTTTCCCTGCCGCAATTTTGGCTCGATTTATCAGAATCAGAACGCAGGTTTTACTTTCGAGAATTTATCGATCGCATTGAAATCGTCCGGGAAAATACAAATTGGAAACTGCAAATTATTTTCATCTTTTGATGAGTTCGGCTATAAATTAGCAATTAGCTTTAACCTGAGATGTTGCACCCTTCTCAAGAACGGGCTCTCCGGCCCGTTCCACAAAGAGTAGATTTTCTTGTGGAACAGGCCGAAAAGCCTGTTCCTAAAAGGCTAATTAAGAATGGTGCAAGATGTGAGTTTAACTAACTTTTTTAGCTTTTAGCCAATAGGCGATCATCTCTCCTTTTCCTTTAACCTCGATCGCACCTCTTTCCTCAAATAAATACCGATCTTTTAACAGTTCGTAAATAGCAGTAGTAACTTGAATATATCCCGGTAATCCGTGACATTCCATCCGAGAAGCAACATTAACAGTATCTCCCCACAAGTCATAGATAAATTTTTTAGTGCCAATTACGCCAGCAACTACGGGCCCTGTATGAATGCCAATCCGAATGTGAAATGGTTCGCCTCTGTCAGTTTGAAAATCAGCGATCGCTTCCTGCATATCCAAAGCCATATTCGCGATCGCTTCTACATGATCTGCCCTCGGCACAGGCAACCCCCCCGCTACCATATAAGCATCTCCAATTGTTTTAATTTTTTCCAAACCGTGTTTTTCAGTTAGTTGGTCAAACCTTGAAAAAATCTGGTTCAGTAAATTTACCAATTCTAGGGGTAACATTCTAGCAGCAATAGACGTAAAATCGACAATATCGGCAAAAAGAACTGTTGCTGAATCAAACCTCTGGGCAGGAGAACCCTCGCCCTTTTTCAAATTTTCAACAATCGCTGCTGGTAAAATATTCAGCAATAAATGATCCGACTTTGTTTGAGCAAGCCGTAAAGCTACCTCCACTCCCTGCCGCTCTTTAATTTCGTTTTGCAAACGTTCGACAAGTTCTTGGTATTGCTTCGTTTGCTCTTGAAGTAACTGTTGTTGACTTTGAATTGTTAACTGATTTGCCACTCGTGCCAATACTTCTTTACCTTGAAAAGGTTTAGTAATATAGTCAACTGCTCCCACCTCAAAAGCTTTCACCTTATCTAAAACGTCATCTAAGGCGCTTAAGAAAATCACGGGAATCGAACTGGTTTTTGGTGAAGCTTTCAACTGTGCACATACCTCATATCCATTCATCTCTGGCATCATCACGTCCAGCAAAATTAGAGTCGGCGGAAACTCTTGCACTGTAGCGATCGCCCTTTGCCCGTTCAGCGCTTTACGAACCTGATACCCTTGTGTCGTCAAAATTGTAGATAAAAGCCGCACGTTATCTGGCTTATCATCAACTACTAAAATGTTTGCTTGAATTGTAGGAGATTGATGGCTGTCCATGCGATCGCTCACGGTAGTTTGTTAAGAGAAAAGATATTAACACTTAAGAATTTTACCTCAAAAAAAACGAAACAGTAGAAATTCCAATTAGCTCTCCTAAAAACTGATGGCAAGGAGACGCTATTGGGGCGGAATGTTAGGTCTTTTTTAAATAGAATAGCCTCCTAAGTTTAGATTAGTTGAAAATTGGTATCTTCACAGCGTTGAACTGCTGACTGCGTTATATCTATAATATCGTCAAAGAGGAAATCCTCCACTAAAGTAGTTAAATATTCGGCGGCGAAAGCAAACTCACTCGGCATTTCCTCAATCAACTTGACAATTTTATCGTCGCAACATTCATGAGCAGCATGAGATATCTTTTCTACCCACTCAACAGGCATTTGAGCGAGTTGTGACTCGACAGATTGATTGCTAGTCACTCCGCTAATTTCGCTTTCATTTTCTAGTGGTGTATCAACAGATTCCTCGTAAATGTAACGCACTCCTAAAAGGTCTTCCATTTTCGCAAATAATATCTTTGCCTCGAAGGGTTTACGAATGAAATCATCGCAGCCTGCTCCTAAAATAGTTTGTCGTTCCTCTTCAAAAGCGCTAGCAGTAAGAGCAACTATTACAGTTTGTTTTCCGAGAGGATGAGCTTTAATTTTTCTGGTGGCTTCATAGCCATCCATGACAGGCATCTGCATATCCATCCAGATCAGGTGCGGTTGCCAATCCTCCCATACAGCAATAGCTTCTTCACCATCTCTAGCTTCTCGCACGAGGATGCCTAGTGGTGACAATAATCTCTCTATGACTAGGCAGTTATCGGCGCGATCGTCCACAACCAAAATCCGGTATTCTGGTTGATTCGGTGCTAAACTAATGACTTTTTTCTGCGGTTTAAGGATTTTAATCTCGCTGGGAGTGGCAAGGGTGATTTGAATATCAAATACAAACTTACTTCCCAACTCAGGTGTACTGCTGACAGTAATATCTCCTCCCATCATTTGTACAAATTTGCGGCTAATTGGTAAACCTAATCCAGTCCCCTGTTGAGACTTTTGACCTGTTTTTGTTTGCTCAAAGGGTTCAAATAACTTGTTCATCTCTTCAGGGGCAATGCCAAGGCCAGTATCTTCAATTTCAAACTGAAGGCGTAACAATTCCGGGCGAAGGTCATTCGCGTCTACAGAATCAAAGTCCCCCAACCTTTCGGACTGATTAAAACCAGTGCACCATCCGGGTTTTTTTTGTATAGCTGCGGTTTCAACCGCTAAGCTTTCGGAATGTTCAGAACCCGCGCCGGCAAGTTTTGTTTGTGTGTCGGACAACTCTGCAGTTTCAGCCCCCAAACTTTCTTCTACCTTCTTTTTCACTCGCAAAGTAACGCTACCCCTCTCTGTAAACTTGATCGCATTTCCTACAAGGTTAATCAAAATTTGCCGCAATTTACCTTCGTCTCCAGTAACAAAGTGTGGTATGCCGTCACCCACTTCCAAATTTAGCTGCAATTTTTTAGATTTAGCTTTTAATCGAAACATTTCTTCTAAGGTTTTTAGCAAGCGCATTAAATTAAAACTGCTTTCATTAAGCTGACTTCGGCCCGCTTCAATTTTGGACATTTCCAAAATGTCATTAATTAGCGCAAGCAAGTGTTCGCCGGCGCGATTAATAATTTCTAGGTGCTGCTGGTGTTGATTGTTGAGAGATGAATCGCGCACCATCACCTGACTAAATCCGAGAATGGCATTTAGGGGAGTCCGCAATTCGTGGCTCATAGAAGAAAGGAATTCGCTCTTGGCGCGGTTAGCTGTATCAGCAGCTACGACAGCTTTTTGTAATGCTGTTTCTGCTAATTTACGTTCGGCAATTTCTGTTTTGGCTTGTTCAAAAAGGGTGCATTGCTGAATGGCAATTGCTAGCTGCACGGAAATTTGCTTGAGAGATTCTATCTCAGAAGAGTTCCAATGCCTGTGACTGCGGCAGTGATGAGCAATGAGTAGCCCCCATAGTTTTTCACCTTGCAAAAGGGGAACCACGAGGTTAGCTTTAACTTCCAACTCGCTCAGTAAATTAATATGGCACTCTGAAATACCTGCCGTATAAATATTGTCGATCGCGCGAATGTGTCCCTGCGCGTAAGCAGAAATGTAGCCTTCTCGAAAACAAGGGTCATTAATGTCAATTCCCAAAATCGGCATTGTATCGGCTGCTACCGACTCGACGGCTACCAATCCACTCCAATCAGGGTTAAAGCGGTAAATAATAGTCCTGTCTGTTGACAAAAACTGGCGGACTTCTTCCACAGCCATTGTCAGCACTTCTTCGAGGTTAAGAGAGGAACGAATTCGCTCTTGAATAGCATTCACGAGCCGCTCCCTTTTTACTTGTTGCTGCAAGGCTCTTTCCGCCCGTTTGCGAGGAGTAATATCTACTCCATAACCAACGCACTCCACAGGTAGGCCCGCAGCATCTTTGACTAACTTAACCTCATCGTATATCCAGCGATAACTACCGTCTTTGTGCCGTTCGCGGTATTCGTAGGAAATCGATTCTTTTTCCAATATCTGAGCGTATGAAGTAGCCACAATCTCTCGATCGTCTGGGTGAATGAGGCTATGCCAATCAAGGGAACCCTCAAGAAATTCTCTGGCTTCGTAACCAATCATTGAAACAATATTATCGCTGACAAATGTTACATCAAAATTTTCCCCTAATTTGCAGCTAAAAATCACCGCCGGAGTAGTCGCCAGTAAATATTGCAAGCGTTCGGTGACAGAGCGCAATTTTAACTCGGCTTGCTTGCGATCGCGAGCTTCCATTGCTAAAGCTGCAATCTGCGCCACATAGCTAGCGAAGCTTTGTTCGTCGAGCGTCCAATTCCTGGTCGTTCCCTGATGTTCTAAACAAATTACACCCGCAATTTGCCCTTTATGGGTAATAGGAACATCTAGCATCGACGAGATGTTTAAAGGCATCAAATAAGATTCGCTAAATTCTAGGGTGCGCGGATCGGTTTTGGCATCAACTGCTGCGAGTACCTGTTCTGTATTCAAAGCTTGGAAATAGCTAGGATAGTCAGCAACTTTCAGTTCTGCACCCGCGCTGTGTTGATTGGGCGTCAGTTCGTAAAGATCCGCACAGCACATTGCGGATTTATCTTCCTGATAAAACCAAATACTTGCCCTATCGACATTCAGGGTAAGAGTTGCCATTTGCGTAATCTCTCTCAACGCCTCGCTGATATTTCCCTCGTAGATACTAGAATTTTTAGCTAATTCTAGCAAACCATTTTGTTGTTCTGTTAACCTAATTTCTCGTTCGCGCAAAGCGGATTCAGCGGCTATTTTTTCTTTAATTTCTGCTTCTAAATAACCGTTGATTTTTCTCAACTGTCCGGTGCGTTCTTGAACTTTAATTTCTAAGTCATCATAAGCGTGGCGCAACGCTAATTCTGCCTCTTCACGCACAGCGATCTCACTCTGCAACTTGCAATTTATCGCCTCTAATTCTTGGGGGGTTTTTAAAGACAAAAACTGGGGCAATAGTGTTACCATCGAGGCGGCGGTGTAGCAGGAAACCAGTGCAGTAATTCCTTTTTCAATCCCCGACAGCCAATAAGCGGAATGCCACAACGTCCAAATGTCTAGCAAATGACCCGTGCCGCACAGAATAATAAATGCACCAAATAAACCAAATATTCCTAAAAAAGGAACATCGCGCCGCTTGAGGATAAAATAAATTAGCATCGCCGGAATTGAATAGTAGGCGATCGCGATTAACAAGTCCCCAGTTACGTGCAGCCACACTAAAGGCGTTTGCCAAAGATAGCAATGACCGTGAGGCATATACTGAGTTGGGGAAAAGATAGTTTTGAGTGCTTCCCACATAATAGTTGTTATTGGCAGATAAGATGGATTTGATGATGCCTAAGTTAGGCAAAAAATAAAATCAACCGAAAATTGTAGCTGGATTCAGAGTTATTTATTAACGCCTAAACCCCGCTTGTTCATAACAGCTTGCTTGTGCAGTAGGTGGCGCTCGCCAAATTGCGATCGCAAAGGAATTTCAATAATAAACTCCGTACCTCTCCCAACCTCGGAAGTGCAGCGCAAATAACCTTCATGGGCTTGAATAATCTGATAAGAAATCGCCAAACCCAGCCCGGTACCAGCACCGATAGGTTTCGTTGTATAAAATGGATCGTAAATTTTAGCGATCGCATCATAATCTATGCCAGTGCCATTATCAGCAATGTGAATCTGCACCCACTTGCCATCAACTAAAAGGGTGCGGAGGCGAATTTTTAGCAGTGGGCAATAGGTGTGTTGTAAGTTGTCAGATAAATTATTTTCCCAATAGCCGTTGGTCGAATATCCCTGCTCTACAATCTGTTCTAAAGCATCAATTGCATTAGAACAAATATTCATAAATACTTGGTTAAGCTGCCCAGCGTAGCATGGCAATTCTGGCACATCTCCATACTCTTTAATCACTTGGATAGGTGGACGGTTGGGTTGTTCTTTCAAGCGGTGCTGCAAAATCATTAAAGTGCTATCGAGCCCTTCATGGATATTTACTTTTTTCATGTCGGCTTCGTCTAACCGAGAGAAAGTTCGTAAAGACTTAACAATCTCCCTAATTCGCTCTGCTCCAATTTTGATCGAACCAAAAAGTTTTTGCAAGTCTTTTAAAATAAAATCGAGTTCGATACTGTGAATCTTGTCTGCAATTTCCGGCGCAGGAGTGGGGTAATAAACTTGATAAGCCTTAATCAATTCCAAAATATCTTTAATGTATTCCTGGGCCGGAATCAGATTGCCATAAATGAAGTTGACAGGGTTATTTATTTCGTGAGCAACCCCAGCTACCATTTGCCCCAAAGACGACATTTTTTCAGTTTGCACGAGTTGAGCTTGAGCGCCTTTAAGTTGTTGCAGAGCGTTCTCTAAATGCTGAGTTTGCTCTCGCAGTTTAGCTTCCGAGTGCCGCAAGGAATTTTCCGCCAAAGAGCGATCGCGATTTTCCTGTTGCAAACGTTCATTAGCCACTTCTAAAGCGATCGTCCTCTCAATAACCCGTTTTTCCAATTCTAGCATTAATTCCGAGAGTGCTTCTTGAGCTTGTTTGCGATCGCCAATCTCATTTTGTAAAGCCCTATTTGCCGCCGCCAATTGAGCGGGACTGGGAATAGCCAAGATTTTTGGGATTAGTTCTACCAGCACTGCTGCTGTACATAGCGAAATCAGCGCGGTAATCCCTTTAAGAAAACCAGAGAACCAATAATTAGGATGCCACAGCGTCCATATTTCCATAATATGGGTAATCCCGCAGCAGATAATAAAAGAGCCAAACAGCATGAAAACCCAGTCAAAAGGCACGTCTTGCCGCTTTTGGAGAATATAAATCAGCGCGATCGGTATCAAAAAATAAGCGACTGCTATCAAACCATCGGACAAAACGTGTAGCCCCACTAATCCAGGCTTCCACAAGTAGCAATGGCCGTGAGGAATAAAATAATTTGAAAACATTTCATGAACCATTTGCATCACATTAACTCGGTTATTTGGTAATATTTTTTAGAGGGGGTTACAGGAGTATTTTAAAAATTGCTGGCCCCCAAATAAGAATTAGACTTTGGGACTTAACACTTGTGATGAGTAAATGCAGCGATCGGAAACTATTGTTAATTAAGTTAACATCAATCGACTCAGCTTTAGCAAAGTCAACTGTCACATTTTTAATTCTGCCTTCACTATCAACTGTGACACCGGCATGACATTTTGGCCAACGATCGAGAAAAACTGAGCGCCGATTCCTTTCCAGTAGCAGCGCCAGCGCCCATTGAAAGTGGGTTATAGCACTCAGTTACCAGTCAGGCAACGGGGCAATCACCAGATTTAACCGATGTCACGGATTTAACTTAACGAAGAGAACCCTTCTCAAAAACCTGTAGAGGTGGGTTCACTCTTGTACCCTTGAAGAGTGCAGACAGGTTAAATACACCCGCCCCCACCCCGCGAGGGAATTCTTTATTGATAGTGATACTCTTCGGGGAGATTTAACCGATTTGACCAATTACCCCCTGAGAAATGTCGCGACAGTATCGTGTCGCAATCCAATAGGCGATCGCTCTCAGCTTTACAGTCAATTATAAGTGATAATATCAACGATACACTCAGGGGATAATTGCAAATTATGACGATAGATGAGGTACTACAGCTAACTCGTGTCCGATTACAAAAAGATTTATATCCAGTACAAGAAATCATACTCCGCCAAGTTTGGGAAGGAAAGACTTATACAAGTATCGCATCTGCCTCTCATTACGGAGAGCATTACCTGAGAAACATCGCCTCATCCTTGTGGCAATCTCTCTCTCAAATCTTGCAGACATCTATTAGTAAATCAAATTTTCGCTCTTGTGTAGAATCACGTTCCCTCACCGCAGAGGAACGAGAATTAATTGAAGCATTCACCCGCAGCCAATGCCTAGCAACACCTTTAGAATTTCCCGGATCTCCCGTGCCCCTCGGTTCGCCATTTTATATCCATCACCCGCTAATTGAAGAACTCGCCTATCGAGAGATTGCCAAACCAGGAAGTGTGCTGCGGATTAAAGCTCCCAGGAAGATGGGAAAAAGTTCCCTTCTGCTAAGGATTTTAGAGCGCGCGAATTCTCTTGACTATCGAACTGTAAGTTTAGATTTTCAGCAAGCCGAGGAAGCTGTCTTAGCCAATATCGATAAATTTTTACGCTGGTTTTGTGCCAACATCAGCCGTCACCTAGAATTACCACCTCTATTAGATGATTATTGGGATGAAGACATGGGTAGCAAAGTAAGCTGCACCATCTATTTGCAACAATATGTATTAGCCGAAATAAGTACCCCTATTGTGTTAGCTTTAAATGAAGTAAATATAATTTTTGAATATCCCAAAATTGCCAGAGAATTTTTGCCTCTGCTGCGAAGCTGGCATGAAGAAGCAAAGCGGATTGAAACTTTGGGAAAACTGCGGTTAATCGTTCTTCACTCCACAGAAATTTATATTCCTTTAAAGCTCACTGAATCGCCTTTTAATGTCGGTTTACCGCTGCAATTGCCCTATTTTACAGAAGAGCAGATACTTGCTTTAGCCCAGCGTCACGGACGGGATTGGACAGATGGCCCCAATGCCGATCGACTGATGGCAATGGTGGGGGGACATCCTTATCTGGTGCGGCTAGCTCTTTACCACCTCTGTCAAAACAGTGTAACGCTAGATCGGCTACTACAAGAAGCTCCGACAATAGCGGGAATTTATAAAGATTACTTGCGGAGTTTTTGGGCAACATTGCAAGAGTATCCCGAACTGGCGGTTGCACTTAAACAAGTGGTAAAATCGGAACACGGAGTGGAATTAGAGCCGATAGTGGCTTCTAAATTATTTAGTATGGGGCTGATTCATATCGATAACAACCGCTGTACCCTAAGCTGCGAGTTGTACCGCCTCTATTTTGGTTCGCACAACTTTATTTAGAGCCGGCTTTACAGTTTCTTTGCATAATCCAATATCCGCCAGGAAAACTCGACTTTTCCTGGCGCTTAGAAATCGCTACTATACAAACAAAGTCCGCTTGCGCGCACTAAAAAACAAGGGAGTAATTAACCCGAATTTAGCCTAATTTATCATAACTTTAGCAATCCTTGCAGGAGTCGTAAATTTTTGACACCACCCCAACCCTCCCCTTATCAAGGGGAGGGAGTAAGAAATTTACAAATGATTTAGGATGGCTATTATATTATAATGAAGCTCCAGCACCACATCCTTACCTCTAAATAAATTCCCTACATACTCAGCTTTAAACCCACCCATAAACCGCATGACCCAGGTAACATACCAAATTGGTGGCAGTCTCGCCAGTGATGCGCCTACATACGTAGTGCGGCAAGCAGATTCCGAACTTTATGAAGCCTTAAAAGCTGGCGAATTTTGTTACGTTCTTAACTCCCGGCAAATGGGCAAATCTTCTCTCTTAGTCCGTACCCTGCACCGACTGCAAGCAGAAGGTTTTCAATGCAGCACGATCGACATGACCCGCATCGGTAGCGAAAATATCACTCCCTTACAATGGTATAAAGGCATGATTGGGGAACTGTGGCGCGGCTTCAATCTTTTAGGGCAAGTTAACCTAAAAACCTGGTGGCGAGATAAAGAAGATGTATCATTTTTGCAAAGATTGAGTCATTTTATTGAAGATATTTTGTTAGCCAAGTTTCCTGACAAAAAAATTATTATATTTATTGATGAAATTGACAGTGTTCTCAGTCTAGAGTTCCCTGTCGATGATTTTTTTGCCCTAATTCGCTTTTGCTATAATCAACGCTCAATTAATCCAGCATATAATCGTATTAGTTTTGCAATATTTGGAGTAGCAACCCCTAGCGATTTAATTGTTGATAAAAAACGAACTCCTTTTAATATTGGTCGAGCCATAAATTTACGAGGTTTTGAACTCGAAGAAGCCCAGCCATTGGCGGCGGGATTGGCAAGTGTAGTCAATAATTCTCAAGCTATTCTCACACAGATATTGGCTTGGACTTCTGGGCAGCCATTTCTTACGCAAAAACTGTGCTATTTAGCCTACATAGCAACTCAAACTACACCGCAAAAGGTAGTAACAATTCCCGCCGGAACAGAAGAGTTTTGGGTAGCTCGTTTAGTGCGAGAAAATATCATCAATAAATGGGAATCTCAGGATGAGCCGGAACATTTAAAAACCATAAAGGAGCGGATTATTCGCAACGAACAACGCGCGGGCAGATTACTCGGCATCTACCAGCAAATTTTACAATCTAATCCCCCCTTAACCAGCGGTTCTGTTTCATTGTGGGACTTTGAAGAGGACTCTATGGGCAGTACCCCCGTGCCTGACCCAAATCTTTATAGGGCAACTACAGGGGAATTGCCCCTACAAGGAAATGAAAGATTTCTACCTTTGAGCAAAAGAGCGGAAGGAGTATCAACTGATGACTCACCAGAACAAATTGAACTATTATTATCTGGATTAGTTGTCAAAAATAATGGTTATTTACAGGTGAGAAACAGGGTTTATGCTGAAGTTTTTAACCTGGAATGGGTAGAGAAGCAATTAGGGCAACTGCGCCCCTACTCCCAAACCTTCGATGCTTGGGTTGCTTCACAACAAACAGATTTTTCCCGACTTTTGCGGGGACAAGCCTTAAAAGATGGTCAAATCTGGGCGCAGGAAAAAAGCTTGAGTAACCTAGACTATCAGTTCTTAGCTGCTAGTGCCGAACTAGATAGGCGAGAAGTTCAACAAGCTTTAGAAGCAGAACGCACCAAAGAAGTGGAAGCGCGACTGGCAGAGGAACAAATGCGATTAATTCAAGAAAAAAAAGCAGTAAAACGACAGAGGGCTTTACTATTTTCTGTGAGTATGGCACTGCTGCTTGCCTGTGCTTTAGGAGTAACAAGTTATTTTCAGTATCGCCGAGCCGTTATTAGTGAGCGCGAAGCTCGGATGAGTGAAATTGAAGCGCTGGTTTCTTCCTCGGAGGGACTGTTTGCCTCTAATCGTCGATTGGATGCGCTAAGAGAAGCAATTAAAGCTAAGCGCCGACTACAAAGTTTAGGCAAGACGGATAAAAATATTGAAAATCGAGTTATCAATGTATTGCGTCAAGCGGTTTATGAAGCGGCTGAATACAACCGTTTATCGGGACATAAAGCGGCTGTTATTGGAATTGATATTAGTCGGGACAGTAAGTTTATTGCTTCAACAAGTGTGGATAAAACTATTAAACTGTGGCGGCGGGACGGAAAGCAAATAGCAACACTCAAAGGTCATCAGGCGATCGTTCGGTCTGTCAAATTTAGCCCGGACGGTCAGTTTCTTGCTTCAGGAAGTGATGATGGAACTGTAAAACTTTGGAAACTGGATAGGGCAGGCACGGGGGCACTGCCCCTACGAACTTTTCAGGGTCATACTGCTGGTATCTGGACAGTGGCGTTTAGTCCCGACGGTCAAACAATTGCCTCTGCCAGCATGGACAAAACGGTGAAACTCTGGAACAAAGACGGGGCAGGCACGGGGGCGCTGCCCCTACGAACTCTCCAGGGTCATACTGCTGGGGTACCCTCAGTGGCTTTCAGTCCAGACGGTCAGACTATTGTTACGGCAAGTGGAGACAAAACGGTGAAACTCTGGAACAAAGACGGGGCAGGCACGGGGGCACTGCCCTTACGAACTTTCCGGGGTCATACTTCTGTGGTATCTGCAGCGGCGTTTAGTCCAGACGGTCAGATTGTGGCTTCAGGAAGTGGAGACAAAACTGTGAAACTCTGGACAGTTAATGGGCCAGGCACGGGGGCGCTGCCCCTACGAACGCTTGAAGGTCATTCTGCTGTAGTATCGGAAGTTGTTTTCAGTCCAGATGGTCAGACTCTTGCTTCTGCAAGTCGGGATCAAACTGTAAAACTCTGGAATCTTGACGGAACAGAACGGACGACATTGAGAGGTCACACTGCTGCGATTTGGGGGATAGCTTGGAGCCCGGATGGCAGTTTTATTGCTTCGGCGGGTGCAGAAAATACGGTGAGGCTGTGGCAGAGTCAAAACCCATTGCGAACGATGATTACTGCACATAAAGCGGGGATTTGGGCGATCGCACTGAGTTCGGATAGTTCTACAATTGCTACGGGCAGCGAGGATGGTACGACTAAGCTTTGGAGTCGGCAAGGCAAATTGTTGAGGACTTTCACTGTAGAAAACGCTGCGATTTATGCTGTTGCCATGAGTGGCGATGGCCAGTTAATTGCTTCTGGCAGAAATGATAATAAGGTGAATATCTGGACTCGAAACGGAAAAGCGATCGCAACTTTGGTAGGTCATAACGCTACGGTTTTTGGATTGGCTTTCAGTCCTGACGGTCAAATTCTTGCTTCTGGAAGTCAAGATAATACTATCAAGCTTTGGCGGCCCGATGGTACTTTATTGCATACTATGACAGGACATCATGCTCCTATTTGGCAGGTGGTATTTAGCCCTGACGGTCAGCTAATTGCTTCGGCAGGAGGGGATGGTACTGTGAAGCTGTGGAAGCTTGATGGGGCAGGCACGGGGGCACTGCCCCTACGAACTTTTCAAGGTCATACTGCTGCTGTGTGGAGGGTGGCATTTAGCCCTGACGGTAAATTTCTGGCTTCTGGCAGCGGGGACAATACGATTAAGCTTTGGACTGTGGATGGTAAGTTACTGAGAACTCTGGAAGGTCATCTGGCCGCGGTATGGGGGGTGGCGTTTAGCCCGGATGGTAATATTATTGCTTCTGGTAGTGTAGACAATACGCTGAAGTTTTGGAAGCTTGACGGTACCCAATTAACGACGCTCAGAGGTAACTCTGCGGCGATTCGGGGGGTAGCGTATAGTGGGGATGGGTCATTTGTGGCTTCTGTGAGTGAGGATAATACGCTGATTTTGTGGGATGTGGAGCGAGTTTTGAAAGTGGATTTGTTGGCTGATGGTTGCGATCGCGTGCGCGATTATTTGCGGACAAATGCTGAGGTGAAGGAGGAAGATAGACATTTGTGCGATCGTATTGGAAGGGAATAGTATCCAGTCCGCTTTATTATAGCAATCCTTGCAGGAGTCGTAATTTTTTTACCCCACCCCAACCCTCCCCTGACCAAGGGGAGGGAGTAAGAAATTCACAAATGATGCGAGGATTGCTATAATAACTACAGAGTAATGAAATCGCTAGCGGTGAGAATACCGGGGGTAATATTGTTAAGCTTCGCCAACAATTGATTGGTGTCCGTCACAGTAATCAAAGTTTGATTGTTGCTGGAAGTAATACTGAGTTGATTGAAACTCAAATCAGGATTCAACCCAATTAAATCCTCTCCCTTGCGGAAATCATTAATGATGTCGCTACCCAAACTTTGATTTAGGAAAAACACATCATTTCCCGAACCTCCAGTCAAAGTATCGTCCCCAACATCCCCGGAAAGGAAATCGCCCCCAGCACCGCCGCTGAGAATATCATTACCTTTGCCACCGTACAGGCTATCATTACCGATGTCGCCACAGATCACATCGTTTTCATTGCCGCCGAACAACAAGTCGTTGCCCTCACCGCCATCGAGACTGTCGTTTTCTTTGCCACCGTACAGGGTATCGTTACCGATGTCGCCGAAAATTAGGTCTGCACCTTCATTGCCAAAGGCAATATCGTTGCCGTTTCCGGTATTAATTGTGTCATTTCCTAAGTTGCCTAAAATGTAGTCATCGCCATCTTCACCCAGCAAGATATCGTCATCTTTACCGCCGAAAATGCTGTCGTTGCCAACGCCGCCGGCAACTGTATCATTGCCGATATCTCCCCTCAACAAGTCGTCGCCCTCACCACCAACAACAGTGTCATTATCTTTGCCAGCGTAGATGGTATCGTTGCCAGGGCTGCCAGAGATGAAATCGCTGCCTTCATTGCCGAAGATTGAGTCGTTATCTGCGCCGCCGTCAATGTTGTCATTGCCGCCCATGCCGTAGAGAGTATCGTTGCCGGCTTGTCCGTTAATTGACTCGTTGATGACACCGCCCATGATGAAGTCGGTAGTGTCGCCGCCGTTGATAGTTTGTTGGACGGGGTTGGGGGTGATTGTGGCAGAGTCGAGTTGCGGGGCGTTGAGGTCATCAAGCAGGCAATCATCTGCCGCCGGAGTTGGCGTCGGAGTTGGTGTCGGTTCCGGTGTGGGCGTGGGAGTTGGTTCCGGTGTGGGAGTCGGAGTGGGTTCCGGTGTGGGAGTCGGAGTGGGTTCCGGTGTGGGAGTCGGAGTGGGTTCCGGTGTGGGCGTGGGAGTTGGTTCCGGTGTGGGAGTCGGAGTCGGTTCCGGTGTGGGAGTCGGAGTCGGTTCCGGTGTGGGAGTCGGAGTGGGAGTCGGAGTCGGAGTCGGAGTCGGAGTCTCAGTTGGAGTGGGAGTCGGAGTTGGAGTCGGCGTGACTGTAGGGTTAAATTCAAAAGAGCCGCTGTCCACGATCGAACTTCCGTTATTATCACCATCTTGAGGGCGAACTATGCCGCGTTGATCCGTAGCTGGTGCGCCAGCAGCAATACCTTTATCAATTGCCGGACTTCCTGTTAGCAACGGCATGACAGAGAAACCGTTAATAGTTTGCAAAACATCCAGTTTAGGGTCAGCAATAGTCACAGCATCTGTTACATTAAAATCACTGGAGTCATTGGGATTTTTGGCAGGCCATTGAAAATTCCCACCGCCATCACTAAATTTGCTGCTACCGGCATTTTGTTTGATATTCCAAGAATTGCCACCATTATTTGCTGTATTGTTAGCAACAATCGTATTTTTGAGAGTAGTTTGCGAACCACCACCCCAAAATGCCCCGCCTTGAAATCCCGCTGAATTCTTAGCAATAGTGCTGTTGACAATGCTAATAGATTCAGGAGTGCTCAACATGATTGCGCCGCCCAAACCACTTTTACGGCTAGCATCCTCTGCTTTATTTCCTGCAAAGGTACTGTTGATAATCGTACCAGGGGATTTTTCTCCCACCCATAAAGCACCGCCTTGACTCTGCGCTAAATTGTTAGAAAAAGTAGTGTTGCTGATTGTGAATTCGCCGTTACCAATTCGTAAGCCGCCGCCTAAAGCATCGCCGTTGCTGCTTTTGACGACTTGATTGTTGACTATTGTACTGCCTTCAACAATGATTTTGTCTGGGGGATATACAAAGAGAAACATCCCGCCGCCTTGCCCTGCGCCTTTGTTGCCCTCAAAGCGACTGTTCCGAATGGCGATCGTACCACCGACAGGTCCATGTGTACTGTTTGTACCGGAAGCATTAGCACCGTCGGTGTAAATTGCACCGCCATAACCACTGGTATTTGCTCCGGCTCCCCCGGCGGTAGAATCGTTATTTAAAAAAGTAGAATTTTCGACGGTTAGGTTGCCTAAAAGGTGGTTAATTGCCCCACCGTTAATACCTTTGTTGTTAGTAAAAGTAGAGCCTTTGACGGTGAGAGAACCCCCGCTTTTCGTGGCGATCGCCCCGCCACCTCGTTCGCTGTTAGCCGATCGCCCATCGTTACCATCAAAGGTACTATTTGTCACATTGGTGGTACTCTTGAAGCCTGTATAAATGCCGCCGCCAAAACCGGCAACATTATTGTTGAGTTGGCAATTTTCTAAAGTTAAAGTGCTGTTACCTCCAGTTTTAATGCCACCTCCGCTGCTAGTTGTCTCATTATTCGGATCGGTTCCCGAAACTTTGCCGTTGGCAACAATCAGGTTTTTTAGAGTAACATTTGTTAAACCTTCTGTGAGGATAACCCGCGAAGTATTGTTGCCACTGATGGTTAAATTGGCTGCACCAACTGCATCAATTGTCAAGTTTTTGTTGATGACAAGTTGACCGGAAGTGAGAGTAATTGTTTGGCCCGCAAGAGTGGAGGCAAATTGAATGGTATCGCCGGCTGCTGCGGAGGCGATCGCATTTCTCAAGGAACCCGGCCCGCTATCATTATTGTTGGTAACGGTAATAGTTGCTAAAGTCCCTTGATAATCCGCCATTGCCTCTGGAGTCAAGGCTAGCGGTGCTTCAATATCGCCCTTGGCAAACTCCAAATTCCAGTTACCACTGCGGCCAGTGCGATCGCTAGATGCCGCAATATCAGCCCCGGTTAACTCGCCCAGGCGATCGACAAAATCGCTTCCCGAACCCGCCGCAACATCGCAACCGTAAAGCACAATATCTGCTTTGTCGCTTAGCGCATTTCGCCACCCTTGCAACTGGCTTTCATATTGTGATAAATTATCCGAAGTCAGCGTTGCAGAACCTAGCTGCAAGCTGCCCGAATTGCCGTGAGAAAAAACGTGAACTTGGTCTACAGTTTCCCCCGCAGCAGAAATTGTTTGCAGTTTCGCAGTAATTTGCTCGACTCCGTTACCATTTTTATCTAAAATGATAATCTCTGCACCGGGAAGCACGCCACCGGCAAGAGTTTGATAGTCATCTAAGTCGGGATCAATGAAGACAAGAGATTTAGAACCAGCATTGTGGAGAACAGATTGTGAATCCATGTTGGTGGCAAAAGTTGAACTCATTTCGCATACCCATGAGAATGTTTACTATTTGCTGGTAGATTCACCTTGAAAGCAGAAGGCTAGAGATGCAGAAGGCAGTAGGGAGAATTAAAACCTCGGCGATCCATCGGGGAGATGAAAATTTAGCGAAAAAGTTGAATTTTATCCCTAAGTGAAATCCGAGACTTATCTCCCAAATCCGCTTAAGCTGTGTGAAAGTTGCGATTTTTTTAGCAATTAACTGCAGAGGATGTAATGTAAGTAGTCCGGCACGGGGAACCTCTCTCTGTAGATTGGCAATGCACACCATTAGCGAGATAAGTAGTGGATCAAACCCTTTGAAAGCCTAAGTCAGGTAAAATTCATAAAAGATTTTCTGGGGTGCCGAATTCCTGAGAATCTCTCTAGCTATTACCTGATACATTCACATTAGGGAAAACCAGGATAATTGCTCCTAAAAAATTGATTAATTTAACTTTTTTTATAGCTGGCCAAAACTTACCACAAATCTGAAATTGAGTGTTGAGAAAGCTTGCTTTATTCGGGTACTCCTGAGCTGGCTAGCCAGCTCAGGAGTGCAATAGACGGATGTGCCTCATTCTAGGTGTGGGCGATCGGCAATAAACAAGATTTATTACCCATCGCTGTTGAAAAGAATCAGATCGATCGCTCCTCTGCGTTGGCGTAGCCCCCCTAGGGCAGGGCTGTTTCATTCTCAAGAAAACGATGATTTTGACTCTTGTAGTGCTAAGAGTGCCTACCCTCCCCATCCACGATTTGCTCATGTTTCAGAGATTGGGGCAGCCACGGGGGCAGCCCCTACAAGAGAATGAAACAGCCTTGCGTAGGGGCGGGCGGCTTATGGCCCACCCTAGCCCAGGCCGTTAGATTGTTACCTGAGTGAAATCGCTAGCGGTGAGAATACCGGGGGTAATATTGTTAAGCTTCGCCAACAATTGATTGGTGTCCGTCACAGTAATCAAAGTTTGATTGTTGCTGGAAGTAATACTGAGTTGATTGAAACTCAAACCAGGATTCAACCCAATTAAATCCTCACCCTTGCGGAAATCATTAATGATGTCGCTACCCAAACTTTGATTTAGGAAAAACACATCATTTCCCGAACCTCCAGTCAAAGTATCGTCCCCAACATCCCCGGAAAGGAAATCGCCCCCAGCACCGCCGCTGAGGATATCATTACCCTTACCACCGTAAAGCGTATCGTTATCGGTGTCGCCGAAGAGCACATCGTTTTCATTGCCACCCAACAGCAAGTCGTTGCCCTCACCGCCATCGAGACTGTCGTTTTCTTTGCCGCCGTACAGGGTATCGTTACCGATGTCGCCGAAAATTAGGTCTGCACCTTCATTGCCAAAGGCAATATCGTTGCCGTTTCCGGTATTAATTGTGTCATTTCCTAAGTTGCCTAAAATGTAGTCATCGCCATCTTCACCCAGCAAGATATCGTCATCTTTACCGCCAAAAATGCTGTCGTTGCCCAGCCCGCCGGCAACTGTATCATTGCCGAGATCTCCCCTCAACAAGTCGTCGCCCTCACCACCAACAACAGTGTCATTATCTTTGCCAGCGTAGATGGTATCGTTGC
>NZ_JAUBTI010000069.1:0-36867 GCF_036702415.1 Microcoleus sp. D3_18a_C4
CCCGCCCGTCCAAAAAGGACGGGCGGGACGCCCATCCCACAAACTTGTGGAAGTTATTTAATTCTCATTCCTAAGCTCGATTGATGTTGTCCAATTATTTAATTGAGCCACGGAAACGCCCCGATGTTCCCATGTTTATTGTCTGATTTTTTGGTGCATGGTGCCAGGCTCACTGGTGACAGTTGTGTAAGTTCTGTTAGTGTTAGATTGGGGGAGGTCACAGCAAACCAAGGCAGCAGTTAAAGTGGCGAGCGACGAAGCTTTAGACCAACTGCCCGAAAGCTAATCAACTGAAGTTTATCAGCACGTCTAGGAATCTTATTCTGAGGCCACACGCAGTATTTATACCACCGCAGCTTGAAGCTGGTGTCAATGCCACCCACCCACAGCTTTTGTCAAAAATCCCTCATAATTTCCTCAAAACTTTATCAAGTTTTTACCCACTTTTTGTCATTTTTACTGTAATTTATGATACCGATCGCCCAAGTTGCCCGAAGCTCCACAACGGCAGAATTTTTAATATTTAATTTCTCGCTCTCTCTCTCCCTCGCTCTCCCTCGCTCTTCCTCGCTCTTCCTCTTTCTCTCGCCCCCTCTCCCTGTTTCACCCTAAAATTTGAAATTTTTGAGTGACGAATTATGGCACGATCGCAGCGCGTTTTGATACCATTCAATCAAGCGCAAGACAATCAGGGAATGCACTGGAGGTGTGTAAATGGAGCTTTTCGCAGAACAAAAACGGTGCTTGGATTGCTTGGTAAGCTCGATCGAGCAATTGGGAGGTCGCGTAGACATTCCAAAGCTGGAGCAGATAGCCGAGCTAATTATTCAAACGATGAGAGGGCCTTGGCGCTACTTTCACACGTCGGAACACATTTTTGAGGTCGGGGGGTCAGTCGATCCGATCGAGGTGCTGGCCGCGCTGTTTCACGACCTCGTGTACGTGCAAGTCGATCAGGGGGTTAGTTTCAATATTAGCAGCGCCCTTTGTCCTTTTGTCAAAGAGGTGCGATCGCAGTTAGTTATTAGAGATGAAACCGAACTGCCCGACGATGCCATGTATCAGCTAGTAGCCTCAGTATTTGGGTTTATTCCCGGCAAGACTCTCTCTCCGTTTGCCGGCCAAAACGAATTTTTGAGTGCCGTTATTGCTGCCAAATGTTTGGAGCCTTTTTTGCCAGCTAGTACGATCGCGGAGATAACAGCTTGCATCGAAGCTACTATCCCTTTTCGTCCCCTTTCGCCGAGGGGTTTGAGTGCGATCGAACTTTTGTACCAGCGTTTGGTAAGTGCGAATCGCGATTTTAACTTGGGATGGAGCCATGCAGAAATTGTAGAGATTGTCAAGCGTGCTGTCAGGTTAGCAAATAGAGATGTCGAGAATTTTGCCTCTCGAAATTCCTCTAATTTCTTAGACAATACCTGGAATTTGATGCCAGAAACTAACCACGAATTGACCAATGTTAATTCCTATACTGTTGCCGGATATCGCAAGTCTCTGCAAAAAATGGAAGGATTTTTGAACTTCCTCAAACCCGAACTGGTTTTCCAGCAGTTTATGCAAGAGCCGGACGATGAAACCTACGCTAACCTGATTGCCCGAACTCGCAAAAATATCGAAGTTGCTAAACTTTATCTGGGGGTAAAGCTAATTACTATCGCCATTTTAGAAGCTCTTTCCTACCGTTTGGGGCGCGATATTCCGCTTTCAACTATGATGGGAGAATTACGCACACCAGGATTTAAAACCTCAGTTTTGGAGGATTACTTGCCCAACAGACAGAGCGCCTACCCCTTAGACAGTCAGTTACAAAGAGAAGTGTTAGACCTGCTAGAAATAGGACGCAATCAAGAATCGCGCTATGATATTAAAAACTCCCCGGTTTCTACGTTTATTATCAAATCTATCGGCTTTGCTGAAACAGAAAACTTTTTGAAGAAAGCTCAAGAGTTTTTTGCCGATCCTACTTCCTCGGAAGAGTTTCTCTCTTACTGCGCTCCCGATGTCATCGAGACCATCACCTCCGGCGTGATGAAACTCTTTGACAGCAGGAAGACGGCTTTAGGGAAAGTTAAATTCGTTCACCAAACAGTTTCTTAGGATAGGTGGGCACAATCTTAAAACGTTTTCCATCGCAGAAACCAGGTTTCTTGAGTTCAGCCACAATGTCCGGTTAGTCTGAGATGTTGCACCATTCTCGCTTAACAGGCTTTCGCACCTGTTTCACAAAGAATGAGTTTTCTTGTGGGGAGTGGGGGTTGGGCAGGAGATCCCGCCTATAGCAGGCTTATTGATAATGGTGCAAGATTTCACTTTAAACCCTAAAAAAAAGTCCTCTTTAACTAATATGTTGCACCATTCTCAATAAGCCTTTTAGGAACAGGCTTTCCGGCCTGTTCCACAAAATATAAATTTTCTTGTGGAACAGGCATCTTGCCTGTTGGTGACAATGGTGCCAAATATCAGCTTTAAAGGACTTTAGCTATGAGTCAGGGGTTTGAACCCCTGGCGGACTAATTCGACATCCAACTTTTATTGCGGTGAACCAGTCGCACCCTCAGCGCCGGAGTTGCTTTCAGGTACAGCCGTATCCGTAGGATTAGACTCGCTCCGGCTTTCGGTATTAGTTTCGCCGCTCGTACCTGCACCAGGAGCGCCCTCATCTTGAGTTGGAGATGGAGTAGCTGAACTCTCAGGTGCTGCAGTTGGCGGAGTGGAAGCTGGCTCATCCTGCGGATTGGGAACCGTAGTATTGGTATTATTTGACGGCGAAGATGGTGCCGGCGCTGCTTGTTGAGCGGGTGCATCTTGCTGCTGTGAATTTGGAATTGTAATATTGATATTGGGAGCCGGACTTGGTTGAGGAGCCGGAGTTGCGTTTTGAGCTGGACTTGGTTGAGGAGCAGGCGTAGCCTTTTGAACTGGAGAGGGTTGAACCGGAACCGGAACAATCTTTTGAATGATCGTTTTTTCTCTCTCTATAGTCCGAGTCGGAGCTGGTGTTGCTGAAGGCTGATTCGCTTTCGGTACAACAATCACAGGAGCAGCAGTTGGAGTAGGAGCCTCCTCGCTCCGATTGAAGTAATATACACTGCCCAGAACTAAACCTGCCAAAGAAGCAAGAAGAATTCCTAACAGTAACCCGCGACCTGCATTCTCATTATCGCGGACTTCTTGGACTCCAAGTTGGCGGTGGTTTTCCGCCATTTGACCCTGTACATAACCTTGGTGATGAGCTGCTTCTTTAGAAGCCTTCGCAGTTGTACTCGGAACACTTGTAGTGGTTCGCGTTGTACTGACATGACCGTTAGTTGCATCTGTGTGAACTTCTTGATGAATTTCACGGCTAGAGCTATTTTCTTCGTTAGGTTTCATAATTATCTTCGCCACAACTATTCAAAAAATATTTGTCTGTAGGAGATGCTCTGGTTGGAAAACTTGAGCTAAGCTGTTTAGCATTTGAATCACCAAGAAATTGGGTCTGAAGCCCCGTCCTTATAGGACGGCTTTATATTTTGCTACCGCCTTGGAGTTGGTTGGTTCGGTGTACCTTTGTGTTGCACTTTCAACGGGACAGTTACCGTCTCGAACTTCCCAACCCTGTACGCATAGCGTTTTGCTACCTAAGTAGCCTCCCTTACGGGGTAATGTTAGCTTCGACAATGTTATAAAGGCTTGCGCCGGCTAGCAGCACTGTTTTAGTGACCTTAAAACTGTTTAACCACTAGCGACAGAGCAAGGGACTAGCTTCGCATCCCAGGATGTCATGACCTAAATAACGTAGGCAGTTAAGCCTTAGTCTGGTCAGAATGGCTTGTTAGATTTCTCTTTCAAGCCTCATGCCTTTAGGCTGAGGTTCCTGACTTACTTCGATTCACTGTCAAGATTCAGGCAAGATTCCGGCAAGATTCATGTGTAACCATTTGGCATTTTGCTCATACCCAGTTTAAATGCTTAACAGCTTTCTGCTTAGGGAGTTTAGAGAACTTTTGGTTTTTCCTTCATTTGTATCCAATCTAACTTGCCAATATATTAACCAGGCTCTACCCCCAGAGTGATTGCCCGAGTCCCCAAAGGAATAGAATTAGCCGGACTTCAACAAAGAAGACCGGCTAAATGAGTTATTTATAATGCTTGCTGTGCAAGCATATAGCAATCCTTGCAGGAGTCGTAAATTTTTTACCCCACCCCAACCCTCCCCGAACCCAAGGGGAGGGAGTAAGAAATTCACAAATGATGCGAGGATTGCTATAGATGATTCATGACACCCTTACAAGTGGCAACTTTACAGCCGCAGTGGGAAGACAATTCATGTCATCCGAGAAATCGGGAAAAAAGAGAAGGGAGTTAAGCTGTCACGCATTTAAATTGCATATTTAGGGCGGGCTCTTAGGCCCAACCCCTACTCCCCACAAAGCTTAGATTATTTTTTGACATTCAATTTAAATGCACAACAGCTTATAACATTTACTAGCCATCTATTTATCAAGCCGGTTGGTGCTTGAAGCTTGTTTAAGTCCGGTTAGATAACCACAATTAAGTTTTTAGTAAGACAAGTTTTTTGTCATCCATCAACCGAGGATAGTCGTACTCACTACAAACAAGCTTTATTACGGGAAATTAACCGGACATCAGCATTTCTGACAACTGAGTTTTTTTACTCGGTTCTTTCAATGATGATGGTAAGGTGAGCGACTAATGCACCTATAGCTCCTACAGCAGCAATGACTGGAAACAAGGCCGCACCGATGACTCCACCGACTACTCCCACTGTCAGAGGAACTTCTACCAAAATCCGTCCCTCTTCATTTTTGATAATGATGCGGCGGATATTTCCTTCGTGAATCAGTTCTTTAACTTTAGCAACCAAATCGTCCCCGTTAATCTTCAACTCCTCGACGCTAACTTTTTCCTGAGTATAAGTAGGGGTTTCTAAAGGAGTCGTTTCAAAATTAACTTCACTAATTTTGTCGGCCGAAACTTTGTCAGATACAGGTATTGATTCGAGTTCTCTTGTCCCGACTGGTTCTTGTAGGCGTTCTGTAGGTGTGTCCATTTTTTGTTCTCCTTTAAGGTAAAAGTATTTTTGTATAGAATTAGATTGAAATATAACACGCAACTTGTTTTGAATCAATCATTCTTTTGGGTGATCTTGCTGCTGCTGTCGTGATTTTGTGAAGGTATGATGATGAAAATTCCCTCACTCTCTCGCTTCTGGGCTTATCCCATCTGTCCCTCTCTCCTTGTGCGGTTTAGTTAACTGTCTGCTTCTAACCCTCGCACCGCCTAAGCATTGAAAAACTTCCAATCCAGACAGCGAAAGGATGAGAGCGACTTTCACACTCTCTGAGGCTCAGACTCAACAGGTGTACAGGTTGAAATACTGACATTGTACTGAAAGTACGATCGTCCCGCCGTGTATAGAATTACCACCTCTCGTTCGGGAAACCGCACATGGAAACCGTCGCTTACTTTCCTCCAATGTCATTTCAATTTAGCTCAGTGCGATCGCCCAACCAAACCCCACCCCCCGATGTTCCTCAAATCAACATCTTAGAGTTTCTAATGAGAATTGCCTAAAATCAAGGGGGAGAAGAAATAATAATGAGCGAAATATTATCGCAACCAAACCAACTTCCTCAAATTGAAGTTGAAGTTGGGGAAAAGTCGGGTAAAATAGAATTATTTTTTCTGCTTCCTCTTGATTCTCGGTGTCGGATTTGCCAGCGACAGAATTTGAATCTCAAGTTGGTGGCCCGACGGTACTTTTCGGGAAAGTTTTAAGGCACATCAAGCGGATGTGTGGAATTTGACACTCCCCATGCTAAAGCAGCGGGGATTCTCCGGAAATTAATCCGGATATCCTTTTTTCTGGATAACCGCTTTCTACATTAGATAACTGCGAGTTAACCGATAAATTAAGGTTCCTAGGCTCAACCCACTGAGGGATTGATATTTCCAAAGGCGTTACTTTCCCGCAGTCTGCAGGTAGTCTTTTTTGATTACGCGGAAATGATAAACCGCTTTTCTTGGCTATTTTCCTAGAGGCTCCTGTATCAGCGTGTTCAGCATAACCACAGGCGCGACACACGAACTTTTCTCCGTCTCGGTTGCCTTTCTCTGTATGTCCACATTTAGGACACTCTTGAGAAGTGTGTCGGGGGTTAACTGCAAATACAGGCTTGCCTGACTTCGCAGCTAGCCACGCTATTTTTCCAAAAATATCCCCCCAAGCACAATCTAGGATTCTTTTATTAAGTCCACTCTTGGCAGCAGCACCATTCTTCCTATAACCTCCTTTTCCATCGTGCGATTGTTTGGCGCGTTTAACCATGTTGGTTATTTTTAGGTTTTCTTGCGCTACAGCATCAGCCGTTTTAACTATCTTATCGGCAGCTTTCCAGTTATATCCGTCTCTTTTTTGGGTTAGCTTGTGTTGGGTTTGAGACAGCTTGACCTGTGCTTTTTTCCTGTTGCTAGAGCCTTTTTGCTTGCGACTGGCAGCACGATTTCTTATCGCTAATCGTCGAGCTGTTCTATAGTTTGTTGCAACAGCTATATTCTCAATAAAGCTACCATCTGAAAGGGACACAAGCTTGTTTATTCCTACATCGATCCCAACAACTGACTTAGGTTCGATAAGTTCTGGCAGTCTCACTCCGTCGTCAAGCAGTACACTGATGTACCAATATGTCCCTTTTTGCTTGACGGTTACAGTTCGGATTTCTACATTGAATGGAAAACTTCTGCTATTGAAGTATTTCATCCAACCAATACCAGGAAGATAAACTCGGTTGTTTTCAAACTTGCAACGCCCCGGTTTGTACTCGAAGGTCTTGAAATTAGAGGCTTTTCGGTAAGCCGGAAAGCCTCTTTTATGACTCCAAAAACCTGCAAACGCAGTATCTAGTTTAGCCAGGTTTCGCTGCAACACATCTGAATCAATACGGCTGTACCACTCGTTTTCTTTTCTTAACTCAGTAGTTCTCTTACTTTGAACACCCCCAGCGCTATCCCAACACAGACCTAGCTTTTTACTGGTCTTGGTTAATGTTGCAGACATAACGCCATGCTTGACAACCGGACAACTAAGAGGACACACAGCACCAACTTCTAAACGGGTGTCTATTTCGCAATAAGACCCAAAAGATAGCTCCGAGGCGTTTCAACATTTCTGTTGTTAGTCTCCCAGCCGCGCTCAGCGTTCTCTCAGACAATAATTACGGTGCTTACGCAGTGTTATAAGCCATTGGGCCATGAGCGCGGCTTGCTCTTTGTTTGGTTTTAACTTGTAGTTCCAGCGTTGCATTGTTTTTACCTCCTTGCTATATTGTACACATAAACTGAGTACACATCGTGGAATTTATGGAAAAAGATAAGAGATTGCATATACGCATCAGTTCTCAAGAAGCTGAAATTCTTGCCCGTTACTGTACAAAGACAATGCGCTCTCAATCAGACGTACTCAGAGGGTTGATTAGGAAACTGGAAAATCAATAAAAAGCCGTCGTAGAACGACGGGGCTTCAGACCCAGTTTTTTGGTGAGTTTTAGTTGCGATCGCACAACTTTAGCATCTGCCGGGAAAAATTTCGTCGGTGAAACTTTGGAGTGTCCATGCGGCTAAAGTATAAGCTGCCGAACTTGACAAATTGCTCGCCATCGGCTGTCCCTGGCTCGGAGACTACCTACAATACAATCTTCGGGTTGAGTGCGATCGGCATTTATGCAAAAAAACTGACAATTGAGATTTATTGGCAATTGCCGGAAACCTGTTTTGCCTGAATTTAAAAATCGGGCGATCGGCGGCCGATTTGTCGCTATTCTTGTCTTATGGTAATATAATTTTACGCAAGGGGTAATACGAAATGTACTGCCACAGGTCGCAGATGTCTATCCATCTGAACCAAATTAATGTCATCAAACATTAAAAATAGTTATGACTGTTATATTCGGATTAGTAAAATCTTGGATATATAAAATTTCCTACATAGTCAGGTTTCAAAGGGGTGTTTGCTGTTAAATCAATCTAACCTGCAATATCGTTTCGGGGGACACCAGCACGATTTAAGGCAAAAAATAATCCTGCTGAATTAACTGGATTCCAGGGAGCAGAGGGAAGTTGATAACTAAGCTATAAAAAGAGTTGAAAAGGCCGTCTAAATAGTAGGCAAGACTCCAGCAGCCAACCGCATCTGCCAATTACCAAAGGAGGGAGCAGTGTATGAAACTGACGGGTTGAGTCCCCTAAAATCGCCGCTTGGTTTGCGATCGACTCTACAGGAATTAACCCTGTATGACTTTCTCCTAGAATCTGAGTGTCCGGGGGACGAAGTTGCTAAAGTTTTTCAAGCAAACCCTTTAGTTCCGGGCATCATCATCACTCAGCAAGGAAAGTTTATAGGGATGATTTCGCGGCGGCGTTATTTTGAACACATGAGCCGCCCCTACAGCTTGGAGTTATTTTCTCAACAGCCTTTGTTCATACTCTACCGCTTTACTAAAACTGATATGTTGGTTCTCGATCGCGAAACCTCAATTATGACGGCAGTGCGACAGTCTTTGGAGCGATCGCCCGAACTCATCCACGAACCAATTGTAGTACAAGTAGAACCGGAAACTTACAAACTTTTAGACGTACACCAACTGCTGCTTTCTCAGTTGCAAATTCACGAGTTATCAACCGTGGCGATGCGAGAGTCGCAAGCGCAATTGAGACATCAAGCCCAACAGCTCGAACTTGCCCTGCTGGAACTTCAGCGCACTCAAACTCAACTAATTCAAACAGAGAAAATGTCTTCTTTGGGGCAGTTAGTAGCAGGAGTAGCTCACGAAATCAACAATCCTATCGGCTTTATTTATAGCAATTTGCACCACGCTAAAGAGTACACGCAAGCTTTAATGCAGATGCTTGACATCTACCGACAGCACTGTCCCGAACCCATCGCAGCAATTGAAGCGGAAGCAGAAAAAATCGAACTCGATTATTTGCTAGAAGACTTGCCAAGAGTCTTAAGTTCTATGCAGCAAGGTGCAGAAAGAGTGCGCGACATCGTTTTGTCGCTGCGGAATTTTTGCAGATTAGACGAAGCTGAAATGAAGCAGGTCAACATTCACGACGGTATCAACAACACGATTATGCTGTTGCAAAGCCAGCTTAAAGCGAAACCGGGGCACGAGGCGATCGAAATTCACAAAGAATACAGCGACTTGCCACTGGTGCAGTGCTATCCCGGACAGCTCAATCAGGTATTTATGAATATTTTACTTAATGCAATTTACGTTCTTGTTGAGTCTAATAAATACGAAATTTTTGAGAAAAACACCCCTCAAAAGTCGCACTTAGGCGACCAAAAGCAGTCTTGTACAACGACTCAATTATCACTTTCTAACTCTACCCGCCTGATTCCTACGATTCGCATTCGCACCGAGTTAATTGAGAAAAAAAAGGTAATAATTAAAATTTCTGACAACGGGCCGGGGATGGCAGAAGATGTTCGGAAGCGGTTGTTTGACCCTTTCTTTACTACTAAGCCGGTCGGCCAAGGAACGGGTTTGGGACTGTCGATTAGCTATGAAATTGTTGTCAACCAACACGGCGGCGCATTGAAGTGCTTTTCGGAACCGGGAAAAGGAGCAGAATTTGCGATCGAAATTCCACTTCAACAGTCTTCCATAGCACAGATTTTGCCTCGCTTTGCGTGATAAGCTGTTAGTCATTTAAATTTATTGCCTCAACCCCTTGCAGTATGGGGTCTGGCCCACAAATAGTGCAGTTTGAATGTCGAACAGCTTATGGCAGAAGGCAGAAGGCAGAAGGCAGAAGGCAGATGGAAGAAGCAATCTAAAGTTAGGGACTCGGCTGTTGAAACCGCTTCGGGTCAAACTTTCGTTCCTCTGGCTTGAGACTAAAGAATAAAGCCCGTCAGCTACCGCGAACCTTTGCAAACCCACTTCCACAAAGGATGACTCGGCCCCTGTTGGCGAATGCGGCGAACTTGTTGTTCCAAACCCTGTTTTTCCCGCAGGGGCAATCCTCGCACCATATTGCGACTTTGCCAAGTTAGCACAGCTAAAGTCATTCCCAAGCACAAACCCAAACCGAGAGTGGGCCAGCGATGAAAAGATAAACCGTAGCGCACTGCCGCCCAAGTGAAGTGTTCTAACCACAAAGCGATTTCGCGGCGCAAACCCCAAATGCTCAAAGAACCGACGCTAATCCACAGCAATATCACTGTTAACCAGCGGCCGTAAACTGTTAGTTTGTGAAGCCTTTGGACTTCAATTTCAAAAGTTTGGTCAGTAGTCATTTGTTATTTGTTATTTGTCATTTGTCATTTGTCATTAGTTATTGATGATTTATTATTAGTCAGTCAACAGTTAACCGTCAACAGTTAACCGTCACCAGTTAACCGTCAACAGTCAATTAAACTTCCTCTGACTGGTTGATTCCTTCTGCGGGCACGGGAATAGAGTGACCGGTGCGACTGCGCCACCAAGCTAGTAGCGTACTGGCAACGAAAATACTCGAATACGAACCAGCAATAAAACCGACAATCAAAGCTAAAGCAAAGTATTTGAGGGTTTCGCCACCAAACAAAAAGATTGAAAACAATGTCAGCAGCGTGGTAAACGTTGTGTTAATTGACCTTCCCAGCGTCTGCATGACAGCATCATCGACAATTTGATCGATCGACTGTCCGGGATTTAGCTTGATTACTTCGCGCACGCGATCGTAAATTACCACGGTATCGTTAACAGAAAAACCGATAAGTGTCAAGAGCGCGACCACAAATAAGCTGTCAACTTCCACTCCTTGAACTAAACCCAAAAACGAGAAAACCCCAAGCGTGACCAACACGTCGTGAAACACAGCCACAAAAGCAAAAAAGGCATAATCCAACTGAAATCGGAATGTCAGATAAGCAGTAATTCCAGCAAAAGAAACCAACAAAGCCAGCAAACCAGAAGTAAACAACTGTTTGCCGAGGGTAGGCCCAACCGTATCAATTTGAGTAGATTGAGGAGAAAAAGCGCCTATCTTTTCGCTCAAAGCTGTTTGCAAATTAGTCCGCTGTTCGACATCCAAAGTTTTTGTTCGCAGCGACAAACCGCGCTGTTCTTGGCCGATAACTTGAATGCTGCTGCCACCTAAACCTTGGGCGTCGAGGACTTCACGGACAGCAGCAAGATCGATGGGTTTACAATTTTCCGGTTTTGTGCAGTCGAGTTCAAATTGCAGCCGAGTGCCGCCGATAAAGTCCAAACTGGGGCGCAGCGGTGCGCGGATGTCTGGACGAGTCCAAGAAATCGCCATCGACACTATACCTGCAAGGATTATAGCGGCGGAAATACTCCACCAGAGCGATCGATATTTGATTACACTGAATTTCATAATTTAGCGGGAATTGGGAATTGGGAATTGGGAATTGGGCATTGGCCAAACAGGGCATTGGGCATTGGGCATTGGTAATTAATTTACAACTAATTTTTAGCGGTTTGTAGTTGACCAATATTAGCGATTACCAACTACCAATTACCAATTACCAATTACCCATTAGCTATTAGCAGTTTTCGACAAATCGGGACAGAACCACTGAGGTTTCCGCAATGCTGGAAAGCTCAATACTACGAACAGCAGAGTGCGGCTGCAAGTGAGCGCAGTAAACATACTCACTGCCACCCCCAATGCCAGAGTTACAGCAAACCCTTTAACTAAACCTGCGCCTAACCAGAACAAAGCAGCACAAGCAATAACTGTTGTGACGTTGCCGTCTAAAATGCTGGAAAAAGCGCGGTAAAAACCCGATTCTACAGATCGATAAAGCGATTTCCCCGCCCGCAACTCTTCCCGCGTGCGCTCAAAAATCAGCACGTTAGCATCCACAGCCATCCCGATGCTGAGCACAAAACCAGCTATTCCCGGCAGCGTTAATGTCACTCCCAAAAGCACGAAAGCTGCCCAAGTTAACAGAGCATAAATTAACAGCGCAATATTAGCAATTACGCCGGGGAGTCGATAGTAGGCAACCATGAAAATCAAGACTAAAACTAAGCCGCCGATACCTGCGTTAATACTGCTTTGAATGCTGTCTTTACCCAAGCTAGCGCCGATGGTGCGGTTTTCTACAATTTCGACCGGCACAGGCAAAGCCCCGCCCCGCAATTGCACTGCTAAATCGTTGGCTTCTTGCGTTGTAAAGTTGCCTTGAATTACGGCACTCCCACCAGTAATTCCTGTTTGGGCAAATTCAACGCCGACGACTGGAGAACTGATCATTCTTTCGTCTAGGAAAATACCGATACTGCGTCCGGTTCCTGCTAAATTTTTAGTGAGTTGGGCAAAGAGTTCGCCTCCTTTGGTATCGAAAACAAGGGCAACGTTCCAGTTGTTCCCAGCCGCCAAGGGTTGAGGTTGAGCATCTTTGAGGTTTTCGCCGCCGAGGCCGCTGCTTTTGAATAGTTTGGCGATCGCCTCATTGCTTCTTTTCAAAGCAGCCTGATTTTCTTTAATTGCTGCCTCATTCGGGCGAGTTTTCAATTCTTCTTGTTTGACCAGCAATTCCTGTTGCAACTGCCTCTCAATGGCTAATTGTGTTTCTGTTCCGGGCAGTTGTTCCAGAAATTCTAGCTTGGCGGTGCCGCCCAAAACTCGTTCTGCTTGCTGCGGGTCATTTACTCCGGGCAACTGCACGAGAATTTGGTCTTCTCCTACTGTTTGGACTAATGCTTCGGAAACACCCAAACCGTTAACCCGGTTTTCGACAATCCGCCGCACTGCTTCTAACATTCCCTGGTCAATTTTGGGAATTGTGGGGGTAGTTTTTACTTGAATTGTGAGTTGCGACCCTCCTTGCAAGTCTAATCCCAGCCGCGTCGGAATAGTTACTATTACAGTAATAGCGGCGATGATTAAAACAAAAATTAGGGCTAATAGGGAACGTTGTTTTTGCATATTTATTTATTAGTCATTATTAGTAGGTTGGCTTGAGTTAGTAGTAGGTTGGGTTGAGCCACGAAACCCAACATCCAATTTAATGAGTGTTGGGTTTCGTTCCTCAACCCAACCTACAGATTAGCTGACTAATCACTATTTATACTCGCAAAGCTACCATTTTTTGGACTGCCTCAACAATTTGATTGGGCTGGACAATGGTCAGTCTTTCCAAATTGCCGTTGTAAGGTGTGGGAATATCTTGTGAAGACAGGCGCAAAACCGGTGCGTCGAGTTCGTCAAAAAATCGATCGCTGATTGAGGCAATTAGTTCGGCACCGATGCCTCCTGTTTTCATGCACTCCTCTACAATAATTACTTTGTGAGTTTTGCGAATGGATGCGCCGATGGTCTCCATGTCTAGGGGTTTGAGAGAAATGAGGTCGATTACTTCTGGATCGTAACCTTCTTTTATCAGGGCTGGCACGGCTTGCATGACGTGGTGCCGCATCCTCGAATATGTCACGATTGTGACATCTTTACCCGATCGCACAATTTCTGCTTTGTCCAGCGGCACTAAATATTCTGTTTCTGGCAAATTTTCTTTGAGGTTGTAAAGAAGAACGTGCTCGAAAAACAGAACGGGGTTATCGTCGCGGATGGCTGATTTTAAGAGTCCTTTGGCGTTGTAGGGAGTCGAACAGGCGACTATTTTCAAACCCGGTACTGCTTGGAAATATGCTTCTAAGCGCTGGGAGTGTTCCGCGCCGAGTTGCCGGCCCACGCCGCCGGGCCCGCGAATTACCATTGGCATTTTGAAGTTGCCGCCGGAGGTGTAGCGCAGCATTCCGGCGTTGTTGGAAATTTGGTTGAATGCCAGCAGCAAAAAGCCCATGTTCATGCCTTCGATGACCGGCCGCAGTCCCGTCATTGCTGCGCCTACTGCTAGGCCTGTAAAGCTATTTTCGGCGATCGGGGTGTCGAGCACTCTAAGTTCGCCGTATTTGTTGTAGAGGTCTTTGGTGACTTTATAGGAACCGCCGTATTGACCTACGTCTTCGCCGAGTACGAATACGGCGGAGTCGCGGGCCATTTCTTCGTCTAACGCCTCGCGGAGGGCGTTGAAAAGTAAGGTTTCTGCCATAGGAGGTTAAGCAATGATTGCAGGAGGGTCAGACTAGAATATTAACCTTTTGGGGGTGTCGATCTAGGAGTCGATCGCAAATTCGGCAGTTAAAACCTGAGATTTTGCCAATCTTTATCATAACATTTGTATTATGTCAATGAATATTTAAGTTAAAATAATACTAACTTGCCTGCCCACAGCAGAGGAATATTATGCTCCAGACAAAAACTCAACTAACTCTGGAAGAGTTTTTCGCTCTTCCCGAAGGAGAAGGCGATATTACCTACGAACTTATTGACGAGCAAGCAGTACCGAAGATGTCACCTAAAAAATTTCATTCTCGCCTCACCAGAAGCCTAATAAAAATCCTCGAACAGTGGGGTGAGGAACGGGGAGAAATTGGTGTAGAATGGGCGGTAAGATTAACCAGACTGGGGCGAGACTGGGTGCCAGTACCCGATCTTTTATATGTTTCTTACGAACGCTTATCTCCTGACTGGAATCAAGATGAAGCCTGTCCTGTCGTCCCCGAATTAGTCATAGAAATTATTTCACCCGAACAAACTTTCGGTCAGTTAGCTGCTAAAGCGAGAGATTATTTAGATGCTAAGGTATTGCGGGTTTGGATAGTAGATAGCAAGGCGAGAAGCATTACAGTTTTTTACCCCGATGCAGCACCGCAGACTTATAGGGGAGATACGCTATTAACAGATACACTTTTTGATGGATTAGAATTTACGGCAGAACAGCTATTTCAGATGGCAAAAATACCACCAACTTTTTTTTAGGATGAGTGTGTGGTAGTTGACAAGCTATTCCCAATTTAAATCAATATTGTCAATGACGGCCATTCGATGTCGCAAATTCAACCCTAGCAAAATCCAGTCTTCCAAAGTTGATCGCAACTCATTTTGACACTCCTTTAAAGTTGAACCAAAGGCGATGACTCCCTTGCAAACAGGAATTTTCCCAACAAAGCTACGATCTTCAAGTTTGTCATACATAGCCTCAGCCATTGCTTTGTCAACGTATTCGCTCAGAAGGAATTTTACAGCCATTGAGTTTCCTTTTGCTTGTCGAGTATTGGAATCTCCTTCACAGTTACATCCATTATATTTGTTTTTGTCAAGTTCCGGCATTTAGATTTCCGAAAAATGTTTTTGCAATAAATCGTGGATAAATCGATAACGCCGATCGCCCGTTTTTTGCAGCAACAAGCGATCGCCCGCAGCATCGAGAAAACGCCTGTAATCCCAAGGAATGTAGCCCTTCGACCACAGCACGAGGTGCAATATAAACCTTTCAATCCCCGGAATTCCCGGCAACAAAGCACTAATTACCGCAGCAACAGCACCCGCAATTAATCCCCAAATCGACCCTGAGACTAGGCCGGCAATTAATCCCAAAAGCACCCAAATCAGCCCACCAACCAGCTTAACTCCAAACTGATACTTGCGCCGTTCCTCGTCTGTTTGCAGCCAGCTAGACGGTATGCGATCGAGGTAAAATTCTTGAATTCCTTCCTGTTCCATCCTTCTCGCCAACCATCCCAGCCAGTGGCGAATTTGTTCGGGCCGCAGTTCCTTACCTCTGGGATACTGCTTGACTTCCCCGGTGATTTGGTGGCGAATATAGGCAGTTAACAGATATTTGCGTTGTTCTTCTGCGGAAGTAATGCGCTTCCAAGCTTCAATTAAAATATCGTCGTAAGCCAGAGCCATCATGCTCAGAAGCAAGGGAGCTTTTGCCAATTTCAACAACTCCGGCTCGCGCTCAATGCTGTACCAAAGTTCGCGGCTTCGGGCTTCTAGCAGATAATTTTGAATTTTAGTTTCTGTTAAAGGTTTCAATAAAACCGCTGCTTGTAGGCGAAATCTAGTCTCGCAGTTTTTGTAAGCTTCAAAACTGCTGCAAGCTACTAAATGTTTGGGTTTAAATTCGCTTTCAACAAATTGATTAATTGCTTGAATGCAGATATTTTGGCGGTGGGTTTCTACTTCGTCCAAGCCGTCGAGTAGAGGCAGCAATTGTTGTTCGGCAAGCCATTTTTTGCCGACAGCAGGAGAGATGCGGTATTTGAACTGAAGTTGAGCAATTAACCAATCTGCGATCGCCCCAGATTCTGCTTTCCACGATCCGAGTTCAAACAGCACTGGTACTGGAAAACTAGCATCTTTTTGGGCGCGGGAAATTAACACGCGAGCTAATTCTAGCAGCGTCGTAGTTTTGCCTGCACCCGTCGCTCCCAAAATTACCAATTTGCCACCGGTGCGATCGAACACTTTGGCAATGCTTGCTTTGGGAGGAAGCCGAAAACTCGGACGGTTGCCCGCTTTCACTTCCACATCCCAACAGCGGTTAACACCAACAGGCGACGAGTCTTGGCTGAGGTTAGCGAGCACAGCAGCGTGCAAAGACTGCGCGAGGCCTGCTTGGACTTCCTGCTTCACCTCCTCCAACAATCGATCGCGAGGCGGTTGTAATCTCAGAGGAATCAATTTTGACATTTTATGTACCTCGCGCTGAACGCTTACCTTCGCAAATTTGCGCGCAAATACCCCAGAGCAAGATTACCATCAGTACAGGCGTCCAGTATATATTGACTCAAATTATTGCGACAATTATGGATCTGAAATTTTATCTAAAAATCATGACCCAGTGACCCGCACTAGGTATTTCCACTATAAATTAACTGGCGATCGCCCCAACTCCTAAACAAAAATTATTAGTATAGATACAGAGAGGGTTTTTTATGTCATTTACGAAGGGTCAAATCATCACAGTAAGCTTAGCAGGAGTGGCAACAGCGGTGGGAGTAGCTGTTGCCACTATACAGTCGGGTGCGATGAAACAATCCAATCCTCCCCTTGCAGAATCGCCCGCATCCACCAGAAACCAGATTGCAGGGCCGACGAACAACCCTGAATCTCGGCAACCAGAACCTCTGCAAGCACAAACCCAGGCTGCTGAATCTCCCCCATCTCAATCTCAACCAGCCAAAACACCAGGACTTCAATCCTCGCTAGTTGCAGGAGTCTCTGGGCAAAAAGTTGAGCCAGTAGTTGTCACACCGCCCAATTCTGGTTGCAAAATCACCCAAGCTGTTGTCAGCGATCCGAATCCACCGCTAAATGTGCGATCGATCCCGCAAGTAAGGGGCAGCCAAATAGTAGGAAAACTTAAAAATAATACCTTTGTTTCAGTCGCCGAAGAACAAAACGGTTGGCTGCGAATTACAGATCCGCCCGGTTGGATTGCCAAAAACCGCACCGAAAGCAGTTGTTCTAACGTCAACCAGCAGATTAATTTTCGGCCGGGAGGAGATGAGGCAATTGTTAAAGGTCGAATTATCGGCGGCGGCAGCCACTCTTACCGGATTCGCGCTATAAAAGGTCAAACAATGACTGTTAGGACTCGGAAAGATGTTTTCCCGCAAATTATAGCTCCGGGTGGCAAACTTTTAGCAGGAAATCCTTATGAAGAAAATCTAACTGAGTGGACTGGAAAAATCCCTGTTACTGGCAATTATACATTTCAACTAGACTCAAACTTCCGGGGATACGAATACGAATTTTCGGTACAGGTGCGTTGACATACTCACCGCCCTTTCATTTGCGGTGGTTAGTGAGCGTAGTCGAACTATGATTCTTGACGCTTTTTTGGGGTCTGCTACCTTCGGTAGTCTTACGTCCCCTCTGCGTCGTCAGTCAAGCGAGTCGTGGCAATGCCCTATCCCGACTTTGTTTGTATTTTTGGCTGCGTTGATTGACTGTAAAACGAGTTATTCTGGTATAATAGAGGCGATACAATTATGCCTGCGGTAACTCCTTAGCTAGTAGAAAACAGGAATGTCAACAAAAGTAGAGGAAAATCTAGCACTCGATACTGGAATCCATAAACGTCTCGGTCAGTTAATAGAGGCGTTGGTGGAGGATGAGCGCGTTGGTAGTTCTAGGGAACTAGGAAGGATTACAGGAGTTTCATTCAACACGCTGGTGAACTGGAACGAGGGCAAAGCCGATCCCAGATTGCAAAAGTTAGTTCAGTTTGCCTATGCTATCGGTTGGTCTATGACAGAGTTGATGCAATATGCGGAAGGGGATGAAGATCCCTATGAAGCGATCGCTCGTAAAAAAAGAGCAGGACAGCAGAAGTATCGGAAATCGTCTTAACCAGAGAAAAATATCCATTTATTCAATATTTCAATGCCACGCTAACTGCCGAACAAATTCCGAAGCGCGACTTATTTTTACAGCGTATTAAATACGTTATTGAAGGGTTTTGGCAAGCGGTCTCGACTTTCCGGGTGCGATCGCCTGCTAACACAATTCTTTCTGACGGCGGGATTGGTGCGATGTAGAGCTTCATTAACCGATGAACGATCGGGCCCTTGTATCTTGTAGTGCCTCGTAGACGCTACTCTAGTAATTAAGGAATCTCGGAAAGCGATATATCAAGAATCGCAAACTTCTGCCAATCTTCCGAATCAAAGTGCCACCATTCAGTTGTGATACCCATAAATCCGTGTTTTTTCATCGCATCCTTAAGCACTTGACGATTTTTCCGAGATTCGGCGCTGCCGCCTTGATAATCTCCGTGAGCTTTTTCGGTAAAATCATCGTAAGGTGTGGGCATTTCTAATTCTTTGCCCGTGCGATCGACTAAAGTCAAATCAATAGCAGCACCGCGATTGTGCCGCGAACCCCTAGCAGGATTAGCAACATAGCGCGGATCAGGCCAAGCTTGCCACATTTGCTTAGTGACAGAGAAAGGCCTGTAGCAATCGTAAACTTTCAAACCCAATCCGATTTTTTCCAAATCTGTTTGAACTAGCCCTAAATTTTGAGCAACAGAACTTCTCAAGGCGCATTTCGATATCGGGTAAAGCTTTCGTTTCAAGAAATTGTTAGTAGTGGCGTATCGGATATCGAGGCGAATGTTGGGATTTACGCTGCGGATGTCAACCAGTCGCGCGCCACTGGGAAGTTGACTCATGAAAATACTTTCAGGTACTACTGGGTTTGGTTCTGGTTGGGTAATTTGCACTTGTGGCGGCTCCTGGGCGCGGACAAATGTTATATGGTGCAGACCGAGCGCACATAGCAACATTAGCATAAATGCGATTAAGTATTTTCCAAAACGATTAAATTTCATAGTTGTTGGGATTGTGAGTGTTAAAAAGTAGATTGAGGTCGTTGTTCTATGCTATAACCAATATTATGATGTCACCGTGACAGCAAGGGGAGCTATGAAAACTGCAATTTCACTTCCAGATTTAGTTTTTGAAGAAGCCGAGGCTTTGGCTAGTCAGTTAGGGTTATCGCGCAGTGAGCTTTATACAAAAGCATTGCAGGCGTATCTGCGGCGACACAACCGCGAGCGAATTTTGAGCAAACTAAATCAAGTCTATTCTGAAGAGTCCTCTGAACTAGATCCTGTCTTGGCAAAGATGCAATTTATGTCCTTACCCCATGAGGATTGGTAATGTATCGCGGAGAAATTTGGTGGGCAAACTTGCCCTCTCCAGTTGCTTCAGAACCTGGATATCGTCGTCCCGTCTTAATTGTTCAGGATGATACTTTTACTCAGAGTCGGATTAGCACTGTAATCGTCGTCATCATTACTTCTAATCTGCGGTTAGCGGAAGCACCAGGTAATGTCTCGTTACCGAGTAAAGCCACAGGTTTACCCAAGGATTCTGTGGCTAATATTTCTCAGCTTTTTACTGTGGACAAAACGTTTTTAATTGAGTGCATTGGCACAATCCCACAGGATTTACAGGAAGAAATAGATGAAGGATTACGCTCCATCTTGTATCTTTAGTAGGAAATTCAAAAGATTTTTAAATTCCCAAGCGCTGATACACTAAATCTAAGTGCCTCAATTGATACTGCGGATCGAAACAATCATCAATCTCTTTGGTCGTCATCTTAGCTGTTACCCGATCGTCCTTAGCTATTAAATTGTAGAAATTGCCGCCCGGTTTGTTCCAAGCTTCGTGAGCACAAGATTGCACAATTTTGTAGGCGTCTTCGCGACTCGTGCCTTTTTCTACTAAGGCTAGCATCACGCGCTGGCTGAAGATGACTCCGCCGTAAAGGTTCATGTTTTGCTTCATGTTTTCGGGATAGACTAGCAGGTGTTTTACTAAGTCTGTGGTTTCTACTAACATGAAGTGAGTTACTGTAGAACTGTCGGGCAAAATCATTCGTTCTACGGAACTGTGAGAGATGTCTCTTTCGTGCCAAAGCGCTACGTTTTCTAAGGCTGCGACGGCGTTGGCGCGGACGATTCTCGCCATCCCTGTGAGTCTTTCCGATCGAATCGGGTTGCGTTTGTGGGGCATGGCGGATGAGCCTTTTTGCCCTTTGGAAAAGAATTCTTCGACTTCGAGAACGTCGGTGCGTTGCAGGTTGCGGATTTCTACTGCAAAACGCTCGATCGATGCTGCTAAGAGTGCTAAGGTTTGGACGTATTCGGCGTGTCGATCGCGCGAAATGACTTGAGTCGATGCGGTATCGGGTTCGAGTCCGAGGTTTTGACAGGCGATCGCTTCAATTCGCGGGTCAATATTAGCATAGGTTCCGACTGCGCCGGAGATTTTGCCGACTGCAATCGACGATCGCAAATTCACCAATCTTTCTCGGCTGCGAAAGACTTCTGCCAGCCATCCTGCTAGTTTAAAGCCAAAGGTGATGGGTTCGGCGTGAATTCCGTGCGATCGGCCAACCATGACGGTATTGCGATGTTGTTGGGCCTGATAGCGAATAGCTTGACTCAATTCTTCGACACGTTCTAACAAGATATTGACGCTGGCGACTAATTGCAGCGCCAAAGCAGTATCGAGCACATCGGAACTGGTTAAGCCGAGGTGAATGTAGCGGCCAGCATCGCCTACATATTCGTTGACATTTGTCAAGAATGCGATCATGTCGTGGCGGACTTCCGCTTCTATTTCGAGGACTCGTTTGGGGTCAAAATTAGCCTTAGCTTTGATTTCTTCGACTGCGGCGGCGGGGATGTAGCCGAGTTCGGCTTGAGCTTCGCAGACAGCGATTTCTACTTGCAGCCAGGTTTTCAGTTTGGCGGTTTCAGTCCAGATGTTGCCCATTTCGGGCAAAGTGTAGCGCTCTATCACGGTGGGAGTTGGGGAATGCGATCCAACCATTGTACATCTGTGTGGGGATGCGAGAGCCATAGGATTTAGCATGGGGCCCAGAAACCGGGTTTTTTACGAAAATACTTTGTTTCAGCCCGCAGATTTGCTAAAAACCCGGTTTCTTAAATCAACTCGGTTTTTGTCGTTTGGGCGATCGGCTACAATATCCTAAACCTCAGTAGCTGGCATTCTTCTCTATTCGCCTATAACCATGAATAGCCATTATAGTCTCATCATCCAGTGGTCAGAAGAAGATCAACTTTTTGTGGTCAGTTTGCCTGAGTTTACCGATGTCATGCAGCCTTGCACTCACGGACACACTTACGAAGAAGCGGCAAAACACGGACAAGAATTGTTAGAAACCTTGATTGAACTCTATCAAGAAGATGGCAAACCTCTACCAGAACCTCAGACTTTGGGGAAACGATTACAGATAGCGTAAAAGTTTTGTACAATGTCTGGTACCATTCGCTTATGCCTAAGAAGATTAGAGAATTGAAAAGCCTATTACTAAAAGCAGGATTCGTTTGTCAGCCAGCAAAAGGCAGTCATAGTAAGTGGAAGCATCCCAAATTAGCCAAGGTAATTATCATAGCTGGCAAAGACGGAAATGATGCTAAACTATATTTAGAGAAGTCAGTCAACGAAACACTTGAGGCGCTAAGGCAAATCGAAGCAGAGGAAACAGAACCATGAAATATACAGTTGTTATCCAATGGTCAGAAGAAGATCGGTGCTTTGTCGTGTTTTTGCCTGAATTTGAGGATGTAATGCAGCCGGTAACTCACGGAGATTCTTATGAAGAAGCTATCTACAATGCACGAGAGGTACTGGAGTTACTAATCGAGAGTTGTCAGGCTGAAGGTAAAGCATTGCCAGCAACTAAGAAGCTAGAACGATTATTTCAGGCTGCATAAATTTGTTCAAATAAATATCAGTCGAACCAATCTCGTAAATAAAGTATGAGTTGGATCGGTGATAATATTCGTCGCTTGTTGCGATAAGTTTTGGGGAGAGATCGCCAGCCAAATCAAGACGTGCGTATCCAGCAAAATATTCATGCTTCACCCAACCAAAACGCATCAGGAAGTGGCTCGTTAAAATCCTCACTCATCCAGCCCATCCCTTGATGCAGACCCAAAACTCGTTGTTGCCCAGGAGGAGGTGCAGCTTCAACTGAAGTGTTTTCGGGGATCGATCGCATCTGTCGTTCCAGCAAAAACTCTGCAAAAGTTAACAAAAGCTGCTGATTTTCCGGGAGTAAGTGCTGTAACTTGCCTAGCAACTCTTCCAAAAGTTCGATCGTTTGAGAAGTCATCTTCCCTCAATGTTGGCGATAGTCTCATTATCCGTTATTCTTTGGCGATCGATGCTCATCTTGAAACAAAAGCACCATTGATTTCAACACTTGCTACTGGCCGAAAACCAGCTTGCAATAAACCTGTTTCTAGTTTTTTACTGCGTTCTATCTGATGTTGCCCACTTGGGGCAGGGTGTAGGGATCGATCGCGCTTGGAGTCGGAGAGTGCGATCGTCCTATTGTACATCTGCGAAGCCTCTGTCTTCAGTCGGGATGGGGAATTTCGGGCGATCGAACTGTCCCCTTGGGGAATTTGAATATTTCGTTTGTTTCGGATATTGCGTTTATGGCGCGGTAAGTGTTATCGTCAAGGAAACAACCAAGTATATGCCGGCCAAATACTTATATACCATTCCAGTAATGGCTGCACAGGTTTTGCCCGATCGCAGATTCTGTCTGCTGACCAATAAAACGGGGTCTGGTATAATCAGCGGTTTAAACCGGTGATTATACCAATTTATACCACCCTATTGACTCTGTGCTTCAAAAACAATCACATCAAAAAAGATATTAATTATGTTGAACCAAAAAGCATCGCTTGAGTCAGTTTTGATTCCCGAACAAAAACAAGAAGAAATAGCAAAATTAGATCGGATTCTCAGCCACGAATTTGCACAACCAAAATTAGTCGGAAGTAACGGAGAAGAGATAGTAATTCCTGAATCAGTCTACAGCATTTTGCGTCAGGTTGTGCGTGCAATGGCATCAGGTCAAGCTATCTCTCTAGTACCTCACAATCACGAACTGACAACACAAGAAGCTGCTGATATTCTGAATGTATCCCGACCATTTCTGGTCAAGTTACTAGACCAGGGAGAAATTCCTTGTATCAAAGTAGGAAAGCATCGACGTATTCGTTTGGAGGATTTAACTTTATATAAAGAACATCGAGACAACAAACGTCGCAAACACTTGGATCGGCTAATCGAGATGACCGAAGAAGCTGGTTTGTACGAGGCATAGAAATAATTCCAACATTAATATGTCTAAGCTTAGTGTTGTCCTCGATGCTTGTGTCCTGTTTCCTATGTATCTGCGCGATACTCTGCTTTCCACCGCCGAGGCTGGTCTGTATTTACCGTATTGGTCGCAGAAAATCCTTGATGAGGCAATGAGCAACCTTGTCCGCCAAGGGATATTATGCCAGGAGAAAGCAATCCATCTTGAAGCGGAGATCCATGCAGCCTTTCCCGAAGCAATAATTGAAGTACCTGTCGGCTTAGAGCAAATCATGAAAAATGACCCTAAAGACCGTCATGTTCTTGCTGCTGCTGTAACAGCCAAGGGTGATGTCATTGTTACCAGCAATATCGTGGATTTCAAAGAAAAGGATTTAGCTCCTTGGAACATCAAATCGCTGTCACCTGATGAGTTTATGAGCGAGCTATTTGACGAATACCCGGACTTAATAGTGAGATTATTACGGCAACAGTCGGAAAGGTACAAAAAACCTCCGAAGACTGTTGCTGAATTACTTGAAGTTTTGGCAAAAAAAGCAGGTATGCCCAAATTTGCTAGTGATATTTTGTTATATGAATATAGTCTAGATATTGTGCAAACTGCGGAAACAGTCTTAAGGAACTACGGCAGACAAATACCCGAAGGCGGTAAATTTCTTGAGGGAGAGCGGTATCGTATTTGGCAGCAAGAAAAAACACTTACAATTACTGCGAAAGATGGTAGAGGTGAAATTCTGCGATTTCAGAATGAGGAAATTGAAGGGAATATCTCATCAGAGGATGTCAAAGCATTCCAAATATTTGCTCAAAGCTGGGATTGAGAATTAACAATAAATAGGGTTGAGGAGCAACAAGCTGATTAAAATAACCGATTTGCCGAAGCTGAAGGAGATAGAAGAATAAATAGCCATTACAGTCTAATCATCCATTGGTCAGAAGCAGATCGACTTTTTGTTGTCAGTTGTCGAGAGTTTACCGATGTCATGCAGCCTTGCACTCACGGACACACTTACGAGGAAGCAGTAAAACACGAACAAGAATTGTCAGAAACATTGATTGAACTCTATCAAGAAGATGGCAAACCTCTACCCGAACCTCAGACTTTGGGAAAACGATTGCAGATTGCGTAAAGTTGTTAATACCAAGGATTATCAATCCAAACGCATACTATTTCATTTTTACTGAGCGATCGCGTCCCTTGAGTTAGTTGGATGACTGGTAAAATAAGTGCGATCGCCTCATTTGTTGGTGAAGTAAGTGAGGAGCGATCGCAGTATTTTTCAAGATTCCGTACTCCGCTGATAACGCACCCTACTTTACTAATCAAACACTTCATACGTATAGTCAGGGCTGCTACCAGTCCGGATCATCTCGAAAGCCTTCATTTCTCTTCCTTTTCCTCGGCAGCGAGCGGGATTACCAGCATCCCGTATATTCCATGAAGGTTCAACCTGCACCCAGATTACGCATCTACGAGTATTGCCTGATACGATCCCTCCACCCAAAGTTTCTGCATAAACTCCAATTTCTGCATTGCTAACTCTTGCATTAAAAGCTGAACCACAAGCTCCTGGTTGAAGCTGTAACCATCCTCTAGACCACGTTTGTCCTTGTGGATCGGTCCACGACACTGCTACAAAAGCTTTCTTAGCCGCCCTGTTACATACCATAAAATCTGCACGCGCTGGAGCAGTAAATACTAGACCTAGAGTGGACATAAATACTCCCGTTATGGTTGCGATGGCCGCTGAGCCAAGAATCTTCAACTTCATTGTTTTATCCTTGAATGAGGTCTAATAATTAATAACCCACCCCGATCGTCTTAGTTAAGACTGACCCGTAATATAAGATGGATTGATTTTTTATACTTTATTATTCCTGAAATCTCAAAGGCGTCATAATTTTTGAGTGGCGGAAAATGGCGGAAAAAGACGGGAGTTTTATTAAGAATATTTACAAGGGGCGGATTTTAGCGGATAATGACGGATAGAGTAAGATTTTTAACAGACTATGGACGTAACAAAGGTGTTGAAATATTTAGACGAACAGGTTGTCGCTCAAACAGGTAAACACCTCGATAGTCTGCAAATAGCAATTCTCAAAGGCGTTCTCAACGGTCAGAAATACGCCGATATTGCGAAAGAATATCAATGTACGCGAGGTCATGCAAAAGATGAAGCTTACGCACTTTGGCAAATTATTTCTGAAGTGTTGGGAGAAGATTTGAATAAGTCAAATTTTCGTGCTTCTATTGAAAGATTAGGAGTTGACAAATCTCATTACAAAAGCCAAATTATTGGTCATTATGTTATTGGTGGCAATATTAATCACTGCTCTAATCCTTCAGAAGTAAAAGAAAAATATAAATCAGAAAATTTTGAATCTATCAGTAGAGAAACTTCTACACCTCTGACTAGCAAGGATGACAATATTGAAACTCAGCGAAAGCTAGCTAAACTAGAAACGATACCGCGATTGGTGAAAATTGGATTAACGGCAGAACAAATTGCCCAAGCTCTCGATTTGTCCCTAGAAGAAGTAGAACAAAAGATGCGATAAGTTAACTAACCATGAAATATACAATTGTTATCCAATGGTCAGAATAATATCGGTGCTTTGTCGTGTTTTTGCCGGAATTTGAAGATGTAATGCAACGAGTAACTCACGGAGATTATTATGAAGAAGCTATCTACAATGCGCGAGAGGTACTAGAGTTACTAATTGAGAGTTGTCAAGCAGAAGGTAAACCATTGCCAGCAATTAAGAAGCTAGAACGATTATTTCAGGCTGGTTAAATTTGTTGAAAGCAATATCAGTCAAGTATGGAATAAGTGCAAAGCCGATACACTCTGCTAAGCAGGGCGAGATCGATCGCTTAAACACTGCCACGCTATATCTAGCGTGCCTGCGTAAGTCCTGTTTATTATTTTGGCTTGACTTCGCCCTTGAGTGCATTTACTCAAAAAGTATTGCGATTTTCAGGGTTATTCGCTAAAATAGCCAACCTGTCAAGTAAAAACCTCCCACCAACAAGACAGACATTTCCCACATCCGCTTATGACCATTGCCTATACTCCACCTTGGCTGCTGAACAACGGCCTATTGATGACGTTGTACACCGCATTAAGGGCTAGTCGCAGTTGGGAAAAGACGATCGCCTACCCAGAGCCTCCTTACCGAGAACACATCTTTACTGGTGCCTGTGGAGTCCCGATTTTCGGCTGGGTTGCCATCCCCGAAAATCCCCGATATACCATTGTCGGCACTTACGGCATTACTGGCGATCTGGATAATCAATGGTATCTGAGGCTACTAGGCCGTAAAGCCTATGCCCAAGGCTGTGCAGTGGTATTATTTGACTGGCGAGCTCACGGCAAAACTGCCCAACTCTCTCCCACCCTGACTTCTGATGGCCTATACGAAGGCGAAGATTTCGTTCGGATTGCTGCCGCTGCTAAAGAAATGGGATGTCCCGCCCCTTTTTGGTTCACGGGTTATTCTCTGGGCGGACAATTAGCCTTGTGGGCTGTAAAATCAGCTCAGACGATCGCAGATTGGGGGCCGGACTTAGGGATCGAAGAGTCAGAACTAGCAGGCGCGGCGGTGATTTGCCCCAGCTTGGACTCGAACCGTTCTCTGTCTTATCTAGTTAAAGATGAGTGGGGGAAATTTTTAGAAAAAGCGATCGCGCGACAGTTAAAAAAACTAGCAAAACAGATTGCCGCATCACATCCAGGGGCGATCGATCCTGCCGCTATTGAACGCGCCAACAGCATTTGGGGCTTTGACAATGAACTGGTAATTGGCCCGTTAGGTTTCTCCTCTGTGGAAGAATACTATGACGCTAGCAGCGCTCTACACATTTTGCCTCACCTCAAAAAACCCACTTACATCCTTTATGCAGCAGATGATCCGATGTTTGATCCGGTGCTTGTCTCTGAGTTGCAAGCCATTGGCGCGAACAATTCTGCCTTAGAATTAGTGGTGACAGCCTACGGCGGTCATGTTGGGCATATCAGTAGTAAACGTTGTCAGCATCAATTTGCTGATAGCGATCGGTGGTGGGCATGGAATCGGATTTTACAGTGGTTCGATGCCTTGAGTGTTGATTAAGATTATCAAATAAAACCTTAACACTTCTCGGCAATAGTTGCGGGGAAGAAAGGATTAGGGGGTTTAATCCCTCCAGTCCAGAACCTTAAAACTATTTCGCAAAAACACTAGACATCTGGGCAGAAGCTGAATGGCTTACTGAGACAGAATTGTGCATAATTTGCACAGCCAGTTGACTTAACCTCGATTTGACGACCGCATAAAGATTAGAAGCAATTTTAGTTAAAAATTGGTGAATAAATATCGATTAATTTATTCGTTTTTTTGATTATTGTGTCAGCTATTAACTAGGTAAAACTAAAGCTCCAACTCTCAATCTAATCAAACCGCAAATTGCGAGAAATACTCTCTCGTAATTCCTTTTTCTTAACCGAAATTTTTCTTGAGCCAGTCGAAACCAGCATTCCCCCACCACTAACCGCCAGGGGTGGAAATTCCTGTCGAGAGAGCGAAAGTCCTCGCTTAGAAGACTAAAAGCCTTTTCCTATCAGCTTTTCAGTGGGTTAAAACTCACATCTTGCACCATTCTCAAGAACAGGCTTTTCGGCCTGTTCCACAAAGAGTAGATTGTCTTGTGGAACAGGCCGAAAAGCCTGTTCATAAAAAGCTTATTGACAATAGTGCAACATCTCAGGTTATACCCACTTTCGCCAGCACTCACATAGCAGTTGTCCGAAAGCAGAACTCCCAACAAGCCCCCAAATTTAGTATCCTAGAATTTTTAATTTTTATATGCTCGTAAAAATTTATACCCTGCCTGCCTTTAGAAAAATGAAGTTAAATTGGATACACAGGCCAGTCTATTTGACTCTAATTTTCACCAAACTACACCAAAAAGGAATAACCCGCCAATGGTCTCTACCGCCAAAAAAGAAATCTCCCCCCACAGCGAATCGCTCCTGAAGCAAAAGCATCCTAAAACTCACAGCCACTATAGGTTTCAGGATTTTTTTGCCTTCGATCGCCAGATGGGTACAATTGACGACTGGAATGAGTCGCGCAACATTTTTACCAGCGAAGACTTCATTATCGGTTTGGTGGAGGGGCTCGAAGAAGAAGTCGGCCCCGCGTCCTCTGTCATCATGTATACTATTGGTTGCCAGTGGGGACTCCAAGATTCCGAATTTTTTCAAAAATGGTTTAGTGCCGAATACAGCCAGAACATTCGCCAGTCAAATCTCATGTTTCTGCTAGAAACTTGGTGGTGGCCTTTCACGGCTCAAGGTTGGGGTCGCTGGGAAGTGGACATGAGCGATCGCAAACACGGCTGCATCTTCATCAACCTCTTTGACTCAGCAGTTGCTCGCACTTTGGGCGACGTAGGCAAACCGGTTTGTCACCTATACGCCGGTTTGTTCGCCGGTTTCTTCGGCTCTTTAGTCAAAAAGCCTCTGAGCTGCATAGAACTCCAATGTTACTCCATGGGAGAAACCTATTGCAAGTTCCTGCTTGGCAACCCAGATAAAATTGATGCAGCAGCCTTCTGGCTCAACGAAGGTGCCAACGCCCGCGATATTCAAAATCGACTGCAACACGGTGAAATATTGCGGTAAACAACCTGGAAAGGCACATCCCCTGCCCTGCCTTTCCTCCCACCAATTTCGCGATTGAAAGTGCAATGGTGGATTTCTCCAGGCAGGAAGAAAGATGAAAAGTCAAACTTCATGGTTGGACCAATCTGTCCAAGAATTCTTTGGTCACTATAATTGGCTGGGAAAATCTTTAGAAACCCCAAATGGCTCAAGCCCCGGTCAACTTCTGAGTTTAACCCAGCCAGTAGCAGACTTTTTTCAAGCTATTTCTTGGGAAGGAATTCCGGAAGTAGGTGCCCTACCCCTACCGCCACCCTTGCCAGTAATTTCTATTTCTGAACAAGCAGAAGTCACCATTGATGACCTATTCGACCTGTTTTAATCAATGTAGGGAATGGAAAATGAAAAATAGGGCAATCCCTAATCCATCTTCCCTCACCCCTCTTTCCTCATCCTTCAAAATCCCTTAGTTAAATCCGTTAAATCCCGTACATTGCTCGTTGCCGAACTTCCTTCCTTTTATCAATTACCGATTACCACTTAATTAAAATCATGCACCCTGAGATTGAGGCGCTGCTGGATCAGGCAGAAAACCGCTTTTTAAAAGGCGAAGAACTCCTAGCTTTTAAGCGTCAAGCTGTAACCCTTGTCCAGCGCTTAAAAATTTACGAATTTTTGCGAGAGAAGGAAGCAAGCATCTTCCAACCAGTAGCCAACAAGCTACAAGAAACGTTCCCCGACGAAAAACAAGAAACCTTAGAACGATCGCTCAAACATTGGGTGTTAGTCTTGCGGTACTGCGCTATGGCTATGCTGCTAAACGATCGAAATTTTTTAGAACAGCGCCTTGTAGACTGGCTTTCCGGCATAGTCGAAGCCCACCAAACTCAAAAGATCGAAGCAACTGTTTGCAATCTGCTGCAAACTCGTTTAAAAGAATTGCTTTCCGAGCAAGCCCGGGCTATATTGCAACCATTTTTCGACCAAGCGCAGTCAATTATTGACCAAGGTAATAAATAATCAGCTTTCTTCTCAATTTCCAATTCCCGATTCCCAATTCCTAATTTCCGATGATTAATATTGCCGACTTACTCAAACAGCCCCGACTCCCTGGAAACTACTTTGCCAGCGATGCCTACGTCCGAGGCGACCTCGAACTCGGCCTCCTCGAAAACCGCCGGGGCGATCGGCTCTTAGCACTCCCAGAAACACTGATTCAAGCCATTTATATCGGCTTAGAACAAGAAACAGGTCAAGCCTCCCGCCTCGTGCTTTTCAACTGCGGTCGCTGGTGGGGTAAAAACTTCTACGTGCGTTTTTGCGAAGAAGTCAGCGAATACTACGGTCAGCCAGTTTCTGAAATGGAAATGGTAGAATTTCTTCAGTCCTTGCAGCAGTGTTGGAAAACTCATGGATGGGGAACATTTGAGCTTGACCCCAGCTATTCAGAACATGGATTTTTAATAGTAAAAATTGCTAACTCTCTTTTTGCTAAAACAGCCCCCAAGTCTAAGCGACCAGCCTGTTTTTTAGAAGCAGGTATTTTAAGTTCGTTCTTTAGTCAGCTTACGGGTCGAGAACTTCACTGCCTGCAAACATCCTGCGAATCATTGGGTTCGGACTGCAACCGCTTTATTTTAGGGCTGCGCGAGCGCCTACAACCGGGCGAGTCTATGGTCGAAGAAGGAAAAGACCATGAAGCTATTCTCAGTCAACTTTTCCAAAAAAACTGACTTATTTGACAGCTATTACTTTGTTGCTAATAGCTGTCAAATCGATTTTTGGGCATCCATATTATCAACCGTATCATCATCAAAACTGTGAGTTAAATTATAAAAAAGCTCCTGACTTTAAAAATCAGGTTTTAGCAATTCAAATAAAACCCGATCATAACTAGCAGCTAGAAACTTCCTAACTTACTCTAGAAATTCATAAAATTTAAAACCAATCAAAACCTAAAACATTTTGCTAGAACTTAATGGACGCCAATGAACTTCTAAATCGATATGCAGCCGGCGAAAGAGATTTTAGACTGGCAAATCTGCGCGGCATTGTGTTGAGTCCGATCGATTTATACCGTTCCAGCGATGCCCCAACTCTAATTTTGGCTAACCTCAACCAACACCAGCAACGGCCCTACTTAATCGGTGCTAACCTCAGCGGGGCCGACCTCACCAAAGCCCATCTGAGCCGAGCCAACCTCAGCAAAGCCGACCTCAGCGGAGCCAATCTCACCGGCGCCAACCTCATGGCAGCCAGTCTGAGCGGAGCCAATCTCATCGGAGCCAATCTCACCGGCGCCAACCTAGCCGGATCTCATCTGAATTGGGCAAACCTGACCGGAGCAATTCTTCCCAATGCTAATCTCATAGGTGCAGATATGAGCGCCGCTAACCTCACCAAAGCCGTTCTGACTCAGGCAAATCTCAGTAAAGCCTATCTGATTAAATCCAATCTCAACGGAGCCAACTTCAAAGATGCTTACTTAAGTCTAGCGAGTCTCAAAGAGGCAGACTTGACCGAAGCACAGCTCACCGGAGCCGAATTATCCAAAGCCAACCTAGCCGGAGCCAACTTAACCCGTGCTAACCTCAGTAAAGCCAACCTGTTGAAAGCTAATCTCAGGCGGGCTAACCTCACTCAAGCCTATTTAAACGGCGCGTGCTTGATCGGATCAGACCTTAGCGAAGCTTGCTTGGATAGAGCCAATATGTGCAAAGCAGACCTCAGCAAAACCTATCTGAGAAACATTACTTTGAATGGTAGCCACTTAAGCGGTATTAACCTCAGCGGGGCCGATCTGGGCGGTGTAGACTTGAGCCGCAAACTTTTAACTGGAATTAATATGGCAGAGGCATTGTTGAATGAAGCCAACTTAAGCGGTGCTTATCTGATGGAAGCTAACTTGAGCGGAGCCAACCTCAGCAAAGCCAACCTGAGTCTAGCCTACCTGATCAATGCCGACCTGTCTAATTCTTGCCTGCATGAAATTAACTTGACCAAAGCTAACCTGAGTAAAGCCAACTTGCAGAAAGCTGACTTGACAGGAGCCAACCTCCGGGGAGCGATTCTCACTGAGGCGGATTTGACGGGAGCGAAGTTGATTGGAGCCACTCTTCCTAACGGCACAGTTTATCGGCGTTAACTTGTCAACCCCCTTGATTATTTGCCTAGTAAAGTGCGGTTGATGTCCAGAATCGGAAAAAATAGGTTCCTTTCTTCCACTGTGAGATATTGTTTGAGAACCTTTTTCATCACATCATAGGTCACGGTCGCACTATTTCTAACTTGAACAGCGCCTAAAATAGTTTGCAACCAAAGTAGTAGCCGATCGCGCAATCGTTCCGTATCATTAATCAACAGTGCTGCCGCCGAATGCCTCAACACCCGCACAATATCTCCACGGCACTTTTCAGTGACATCGTTACCCCCCCGCCGAAATAAACTAGGGTCTAGAGACTGCATTTGTGCTTCCACTTGCCGCATAATTTCTGTTTCAGAGGCTTGAATTTTTTTATAAGCACTCATCCGGTGATTCAAAGACTGAAAGTAGTCTTTCAAAAATTGGAGTTCTTCTGCACTGGCGTAGCGTCCGTCTGCTTCCATGCTCAAACGCGCAAGTTGGCTCAACATAGATTTTTCTCTACTACTAAAATACAAACATATCAGTTTTAAGCTTCTTTAGTCCGAACTAAATACTGTCCTACTTGAAAGCGGGTTTCATTAAGCTGTGTAACGATAGAACGAGTAATTAACTTTCCTGATTCTACAACTACTTGACCCGTAATTGGGTGTAATAAATCTTGCTGGGCCCGGCGGCCGATCAGAGCTTCGACATTTTCAATAGCATTAATGTACATCCCCGCAGGCAACTCTACAACCACACCCTCGCCCATAATTTGAGCCTGACAAGCAAGTCGCGAATTGGCTTTAGCCGTAGTAATGACTTCCAACGTCCTTTTCTCGCGGCGGTTCATGTCCGACAAGCCTTCCATGCCTTCTTTAATGTAAACATGGCAGGTAGCGCACATTCCCCGCCCCCCGCATTCCTTGAGAACGTCTAAGTCTTTGGAAAGTAAGGCAGACAGGATATTCGATCGGGTTTCGACTGCTATTTCCTCCGCAATTGGATCTAGTTTAATAATTTTAACCATATTGATGTTTGCTCCTGTCAAGTTCAGTATTTAGCAAGTTACGATCGACTTATTCAAAGCGCAAAAAAATTTGGCTAACACTCCAAAAGGTTAAGATGCCTTGACGAGAGCATCGGCTTCTGGATCTCTAACCCCTATGGCATAACCGCACTTCTGTTTTGGTCATATCGCTGTTCCCTCGCCCCGATTCCCCAGCTTAGCCTTGAAAAGCTAAAACCTTAGATACTTTCTGGATGGCATTGAAAAAACTGTAATAGTCGCGATCGACTAAAATAGCAGCCACAGGTAGTTCCAGATCGGGTACCCCAATCCGGCAAGATTGATAGTGATTCCGAAGCTCAAGGATTTTAGTAGGTGCGACTGTGCGAGCGCTCTCAAGGAGGCTGAGAATGAACCTGAGATAACATAGCAGTACCTGGCGAGCGATTCAAAAATTTGAATTTTTGTCAGAATTATTTACATATTTTAATACTAGCTCAAGCTTTTTCTATAATTAGACCGATGCAACATTCTAAGTACCGCATTTTAGGGCTAGTCGGACAAGGACAATTTGGTCGAGTCTTTTGTGCCAGCGTTCGAGAAGCTCCCGCCCAGGACTCCCGCCTCACCAGCCAACTGGTTGCTCTCAAAGAACTGAGTCATCAAAAAGCCCCAACTAGCGAATTCTTGCGAGAGCTGTGGTTTCTGATCACCTTGCAGCACCCGAACATTGTTACCTGCCGAGCTCTAGAACACACAGCTACAGGCAGGTACTTGGTTATGGACTACTGCGAGGGAGGAACCCTCCGCAACCTGCTCAAACAAGAGCGCCCCTTGCGTCTACTCGAAGGTTTGCAGCTAGTCATGGAAGTTTTAGCAGGCTTAGACTACGCCCACCGCCGAGGCGTAGTTCACTGCGACATCAAACCCGAAAATATCCTCCTAACTTTAGGTGCCAAAGGCTGGTCGCCCCGGCTGTCTGACTTTGGCATCGCGCGTCGGCTGCCAGAAATTGGTACCACTCGCCTCCACCAAGAAATTTCTCCCGACGCTACCGTAGGTTCCCCCGCTTACATGGCCCCAGAGCGGTTTTACGGTCTTTTTTCCCCGATGTCAGATATATATGCAGTAGGAATTCTGCTGTTTGAATTGCTAATGGGCTACCGCCCTTTCGGGGGAACCCCCGGAGACTTGAGGTGGGCGCACCTGAATCAACGCTTGCAATTTCCCGACGCCATCCCCGAACCTTTGCAAGCAATAGTCAAAAAATCTTTAGAAAAGCTGCCAGCCCGCCGTTTTGCCAGTGCTTCCCAAATGGCTCAAGCTCTGCGGCTGATCATGTACGACCCCGCGGTCAGACAATTGGGCGACTGCATTATTCCCTGGGAAAATCCCACAACCAGTGGTGATAAAGGTCTGAAGTCGGAAACTGAGTCTTTGCTAGAAGTTGAAGAGGAAAAAGCTTCACAGTCGGCTATTAATTTACTTCGGACTGTGCGCTATTCGCTTTCGCAGGCAAAGCCACTGATACTTCCTGCACCGTTGACCGCTTTAATTGCCACTGAAACGTATCTCTATGCTGCTGTAGGTACAGAGGTGAAGGTGTGGTGTCAGCCGGAAAAACAGCTAGTTACAGGAGAAATGTCTACTTCTATTTCATTCATGGCCGAAATCGTGCGTAGCATTTTACCGACTTCCCACGGCTGCTGCGTTCTCACTCCGCAAAAACTTTACTGGCTCAATGAGCGCTCTTGGGAGCCTCAGTGTTTGCTGGATATGGGTTTGAGGCAAGGCCCAGATGCTTTAAAAGCTGCTATTGACTCTCACGGCAACTGGTTGACAGTAGCGGTTCCTGGCGAACTGCGTTTTTATTCTTTAGCGGGAAACAGCACTGCGGGCGATCGGGAAAAAGCCCTGAAGCCGATCGCTACTGTGCCGTTACCAGAACACTATTTACCAGAATTAATTTTTTTGGATCGGCGACACGTCTTAGCAGTTTGGCCGGACAACGAACCAAAAAATCCCCAAACTATTTTTAGAGTTTACACTCGCCGCGGCACGCCCGTGGGTTCTGTGCGGTTGTCTGCCAGTGTCGGACAGATCCTATTGACACCTGAGCCTTATACTTTGCTGGGAATTCCCCAAGGTGGTAAAGCGGCGGTGCTGTTGATGAAATTGTGGCCGCTCAAGGTAGCGCGAATTCCCCTGGAAAGTTTGCCCGTGTCTGCTTGTGTGGCTAATTGGGGATGGGTATTGGCAGATGTTGGGGGGCAGATAGAAGTGTTAAACAGTCAAGGGATTCAAGTAGGGAATTTTAGCAGCCCCCCCTCACCCCGGGCGATCGCTCCTTGGGGGAATAGGGGTTTGGTGATTGCTGTCAATACTGAGGAAGAGAGTCACTTGCATTTTTTAGATGTAGATGTTGAGGAGACCAACTCGCGCTCGCTCATCAAAGGCTGATAACTGGGGTAACTGAAGGAGTTTGGGGGTGTAATTCCGGATAGTGTATTTGCGCGCGATCGATTCCTGGGAGTTCGATCGGGGTTAGAGTACCGTGTCGTGTCAACTTCGGGATTTTGAATCAGAGGAATTGTTAAGGGCGATCGGCTCAATCTGAGACCCAAACCTCCCTCAGTAAAGTCCCAGAAATGCAGACACCACTTACAGATATATATGACTCATGCACCAGCCTGCTTCTCTCATCCTCACCCTGTGATCCAGCCTCACCCCTTACACTCTAACTTTGCCTAACCTCTACTCCAAGTAAGCCCCATCATGTTGAACCACTGAGTCCTTCTACCCATGCGCGGGAAATAGTCCGCCCCAAAGCCGTATTTTGGCCAAAAAAAAGACCCCATAGTTAAAAGAGGAGTCAGCCAGGGGATACCGGAGCAGGCGATAAATGTCGAAACCCTTACTGTGTATAGCTTCAAAAAAAATTCAAAAATATTTTCACAAAACGCTTGACAACTCTGGGGAGAGTTGATACATTAATAAAGCGCCAGAAGGGAAGCGGTTCAAACAACCGCGAACTAAAGGTCAAAAGAAAGGTAAAAAACTGAACCTAGAAAAAAGAATAGTTTGAAAGCTTAAAGCACTATTAACCTCGTCAAAAAAATCAAGATAGAGAGTAAAAGCATCGCTGATATTCAATATCGCAAACAACGAGAAAAAAGTCAAGGGAAAAAAACCAGCCTTCAGGGCTGAGTAGAAAGAACTTGACCTAAGCCAAAAAAACAATCCAACACGGAGAGTTTGATCCTGGCTCAGGATGAACGCTGGCGGTCTGCTTAACACATGCAAGTCGAACGGAGTAGAAATACTTAGTGGCGGACGGGTGAGTAACGCGTGAGAATCTGCCTTCAGGACGGAGACAACAGTTGGAAACGACTGCTAAGCCCCGATGTACCGAAAGGGAAAATATTTATAGCCTGAAGATGAGCTCGCGTCCGATTAGCTAGTTGGGGGGGTAAAAGCCCACCAAGGCGACGATCGGTAGCTGGTCTGAGAGGACGATCAGCCACACTGGGACTGAGACACGGCCCAGACTCC
>NZ_JAUBTI010000070.1:0-36256 GCF_036702415.1 Microcoleus sp. D3_18a_C4
TAGAGTCGAACTCATGCACTGGCTAATTTCATAAAGTCCTTTTTTTGTCAACTCCTAATACTGAACCGACGCCCTAGAACTTACCTGGACGCATAAACCCGGTTTAATAACATAAGTGCGTGATTTTTGCAAGAATCAAAGGAATGAGAAAAAGGATTTTCGATCGTCATCCGGCTTTAATGCCCCTTTGATTCTTCCCTCGGCCTGGGCCGACTTTGTTTGTCTATAGCAACCCTAAATCATTCGCCTAATTATTGTAGGGGCAATCCCACGCCCGGTTGCCCCGATAGATAGGGGGTAGGCACGGGGAGTAGGGGTAGCACTACCCCTACAAATTTACATGAATGATTTAGGATTACTATAGTAGCGGTTTCAACTGCCGAGTTTGATATCCTATGTGCGATCGCATTTTACCCGAGTTTAAAGCAACGGTTCCCAACCCAGAATTTGCGCCACTTGCTGTGCCAAACTCAAAGGATCGAAAGGCTTGGCAATCACCCCCCCTACCCCCAAATCAGCAAATTCGCTCAAATCCATCGCCTGCACCTTAGCCGTCAGGAAAATCACTGGAATCCCGCGAGTAGCCGCATTGTTTTGCAGCAAACCAAACAGAGTAAGTCCGTCCATATCCGGCATCATCACATCTAACAGAATAGCGTCAGGGAGGTGAGTTTCTGCTAAAAGCAATCCTTGACTGCCGTCGGGCGCGCTTAGTACAATCCAGCCACCTAAATGTTCCAGACAGGCCTGAATCACGCTGCAGAGGTTTTTTTCATCATCGATTACCAGAATGCGCTTTGCTGACATAATTAAAACTCAAATTTTAAATTAATCATGGTAAACCAAAAAAGGACTTACGCACGCTGCCTCCTCAACCGGGTTTGTTGAAAGATATAGCAAAAGGAAGAAGCAATAAAATTAAGAGTTTCAGCACTTAAGAACGTCCTAATCGTCGGGTGCGGTTGATATATTTTGCCGCTCACCTACTTAAACCCTGAACATAAAAATCGACCTATCAGCCTCCCAAAATCATCCTACCCGCGTGGGTTGCCAGGAACTTGAGCTGTAGCGAGATATTATCAAAGCAATCTCAAACCTCCAAACTTTTTCCCCCTTCGCCTTCCAACGGTGCGGGCACTGTGAAATAGAAACTGCTTCCTTCTGAGACAACACTTTCGACCCAAATTCTGCCGCCGTGCTGCTGTACTATGCTGCGACAGATAGCCAAACCCAAACCCGTACCTCCTTTTTGGCGGGAGTCAGAAGCATCCACCTGTTGAAACCGTCCAAAGATAGTTTCTAGTTTATCAGCAGGAATCCCCCGCCCTCGATCTTTGACTTCAAATAAAACCCGTGAAGCGTAGCTATCCCGTAGGGAATCGCCCAAATCTTCAACCCTGACAGTTACTGTACTCCCTGGAGCGGAGAATTTAATCGCATTGCTCAACAAATTTACCAGCAGTTGAACAATTCTGTCCGGGTCAGCCCAAATTTTTGCTGTTTGGGGCAAAATCGACAAATCAATGTTATTTTCAGCAGCCAAAGAAAGTACAGATTCTGCAGACTTCCGCATCAAAACCTGGGCATCGCACCACTGCTTGACGAGGATAACTTGGCTCGATTCGAGCCGTTCTAAGTCGAGAATATCGTTGACCAAACGCACTAACCGTTCGGTATCGCTCGAAGCGATTTCTAACATCTGTTTGGCAGTTTCCGGTTTATTTTTCAGTACCCCAGCCGCCAGCAAACCTAAAGAACCGCGAATGGAGGCAAGCGGAGTTCTCAGTTCGTGGCTGACAATCGAAATAAACTCATTTTTCATTTTTTCAATGGCCCGACTTTCTGTGATATCTGTGACTGTGCCGACGTGACCAATTAGTTGAGCTCTGTCAGAAAAAATCGGAGCTGTTTTAAGCCGACCAAACCGGATGGTTCCGTCTCGCTGGATGTGGCGGAATTCGCAGGAAAATTCCCCATCTAGCGATTGCGATTGGGGCCACTTAGACAGAATTAGTTTGAGGTCTTCGCGGTGAACAAACCGCATCCAGCCGTTTCCTAAAGCTGCTGCCGGTGTGAAGCCACCAATTGCTTGACAGCGAGGATTTGTATAGGTACATTTCCCCTCAGTATCGATTTTGAAAATGCCCACGGGGGAACTCTCGCTCAAAGAGCGAAATAAAGCTTCGCTTTCCCGGAGTTCTGCTTGAGAAGTTTCTAGTTCTCTGGTTCGCTGCAAAACTCGCATTTCTAACCGTTCGTTGAGCTGTTGGAGGGCGGCTTCAGCAAGTTTGCGATCGCTAATATCGCGGTGTACTGATACCCAATGGGTAAACCCACCATTTTCGTCAGCTATCGGCACAATGCTCATTTCTACCCAAAATTCCGTCCCGTCTTTGCGGTAATTGATCGAATCAACCCGCACCGGCTGCCAGGTTTTCAAAGCTGTCCGAACTCGATGGAGACTGGCGCGGTCTGTTTTTTCTCCTTGGAAGATACGCGGCGTTTTGCCCACAACTTCTTCTAGGGTATAGCCGGTCATCCGCGTGAAAGCTGGGTTGACATAAAGAATTCGCGGGCCCGGTTCCTCAATCGGTTCAGCTTCGGTAATTAACACGGCGTCGTTAGTGGTGGTGACTACTGATTCCAACAGGCGCAACTGTAATTCTCTAGCTTTGCGATCGGTAATTTCTGTAACTGTCCCCACCATCCGCACTGCATCGCCGGCTTCGTTGTAAAAAAACTTACCTTTCCCCTCCATCCAGTGAATGCTGCCGTCGGGCCAAACCACGCGCTTTTCGTGACAGTAATCTCCTCGGTGGGCGATCGCCTGATTGATAGCATTCTCCATACTTTTTAAATCTTCTGGGTGAACGCAAGCTGCAAAACTTTGATAAGTTCCGGCAAAAGTGCCCGGGATCAACCCAAACAACTCTTCGTGTTCCCTCGACCAAACTAGGCGATTTTTCTGCACGTCCCAGTCCCAAAATCCAATTTTGGTAGCCGACAAAGCTAAGCTGAGTTGCTGATTGGTTTTCCGCAACTCAATGCTAGTAATAGCAACTCGAAGTTCTCGGGCTATTTCGATTTCGCACGGCTGCCAAGGCAAAGATTTTGACCTCACAGTTTCTTGCCACAACTCAAAGGAAATGCGAGGAGACATCAATCGGCTGCCATCCGGTTTAAGTTCAATTTGCCCCTCTGGTGGACCTGCCCAGTTGACAGTTTGAAGTGCTTCGGGACGGAACCACAAAATGTAATAATTTTGCATCTCGGACATGGCAAGTACCAGCAAACCGCTAGCAAATTCTTGAAAATTCTCTGCGGGCGGATACAGTTTTGAGAGAGAATCTGTATAAAAAACCTCATTATTTATTTGACTTTTTATCCAAGCAATTAAGTTTTCTATTTCTACCAATTCCGGGGTTTGCCCGATGGTTGTTAAATTTTCATTTGCACACACAACTCCACCGGTAGCACCCACTAAGGCCAGCAATTCATCTCGGTATGTTAGTAAACCTTCTACAAAGCAGTTTTTTTGATAAATTTCCCTGATAAATTTTTGGCAAAGTGCTTTTAAATAAATTGCATATTCCCGGTCTTCGCTATCTTTTTTGTAGCTGAGTTCTAGATTTACAAACTTGGCTAGCAGTTCGCAAGCAGTTCTTGTTTCGTAGTTGACATACTTTCGTGTTGGATGGTGACAGGCAATCAATCCCCAGAGTTTTTTATCTTTGATTAATGTCAGGGTCATGCTAGCGGCAACGTTCATATTTGTGAGATATTGAACGTGGCAAGGAGAAACGGTTCTCAACAAAGAACCGCCCATATCTAAAGGGCGACCCGTCAGCGGATTGCAGTGAGGAATTAGTTCTACAGGCTGACAGTTAATATCGGGAATAAACCGAATTAAATTCATGTTGAAGAGGTTTCTTGCTTGGGGGGGAATATCGGTAGCCGGATAGTGCAGTCCCAATAAAGGAGCCAAACTTTCTACTTTGTCTTCGGCGACAACTTCCCCCGCCCCGGTGGCATCAAATTGATAGACGATCGCTCGATCGAAACCGATGATCCTCCGCACTTCTTCAACTGCTGTCTGACACAGCACTTGCAGGTTTGGTGTTTTGTGGATTTTGTCGATCGGCTCTTGGACTAAATTATAACAATTGAAACAATCGCTCGTTTTTGGGGAAACAACCGACTCTAGTTCAACAATTAATGCTGAATTTGATTGATGCAGCGTCCCCTCAAAAAAAGACTTGCGGTCTTGACTTTTGAATGATAATCTGATCGCGTTACGTTGTTGGTCGTTTTCAAATAAAGCTTTTTCAATAGCCTCAATTTCCTCAGTCTCGACAAATTCCTCTAAAAATTGATCCAAAAGTTGTTCGGGGTAAAGGCCCATCGCCTCAAAAGTATTGTTGCTAACTTGCAAAATTTTCAACGCCGGAGATTCCAGCACCAAAAGGATGCCATGAGGTTGAATGGAACCGGGGGCGTAAATTAGTTCGCAGTCGCTGTTATTGAGAGTGCCTGTGTCTGAGGGCAATACCATTGCTTTCATCTGATTAATACTTCTGTAAATTAGCCTGTGTTCTCGATCGGCGGGCTAGCATCAATCAACAGCACCGCGTCGCAATCCCACAATCTAACAATCCCCAGTCTTGGCTAAGGCTTCCTGATTTGTTTCGGACACGCACTGCATATTTGCTCCTAGTTATCCCATTAAAAAAAAGAATACAAGTGTAGGTACGCGATCGAAACCCATATCTCATCAGTCATTCCCACTTCTTCAATTCTTTAATTCTTTAATTTTTTAAATCTAAAATGGGATTAGCGCTGTGCCTGAGCCAGTCTGTTTCTCAGTTGAGTCCGCTCCAAACGATTCAGGAGGCGAGCAATTAATTCGGGTTTCACGATCGGCTTGTTCACGTAGTCGTCAGCACCTGCGACAAACATTTGGCGCACTATTTCCGATTCGGAATGAGCTGTCAAAAATAGCACGGGGAGCTTGCTCCAGCGCAAATCGTTGCGAACTGCCAAACACAGCTCGATACCGCTGTAACCGGGCATCTCCACATCTAAAATTAGCAAATCGGGACAAGTCGTTTCGAGTACCTCCCAGAACTTTTCGGGATCGTCCAATGTTGTTACTTGAAATCCCCAAGGTTTTAGAATCACTTGCAGTGCAGCCAATAGATGCACGTCATCGTCTACCACCATAACTTTAGCTTCAGCAGGGCCAGTCTGGTCGAGTAGTTGGGCGACTGCTTTGAGTATATCTGCTGGGGGCATAGATTTGTGTAAAAAGCCCGAAGCTCCCAAACGAGCAACTTCTATTCGATCGCTCAATTGATTGTGCCCGCTAAAAACCATCACCGGAATTTCGGGTTTTTCACGGAGGAGTTCGGCTAGGAGAGAAAGTCCGTTTTCCTGAGCTCTGGAAAATGTCAAATCCAGCAAAATCGCGTCGGGAGGCTGTTGAGAAATCGCATTTCTTGCCGCTTGTGGAGAGTTGGCAACTTCTATCTGGAAGCCGGAACCGGATGCTACTGTTTTGAGTCGATCGCTCCCAAAAGTATCATCATCAACAATCAGCATTCGGCGCTTTTGGGAAACAGCAGGAACCAAATCGCCTTCTGGTTCGGCTGACGGGCGATCGAATATCTGTTTGAGCTGATGCAGAAATTCCTCAATCTGCTGAGCAGTCCCCGGTTTCAAGATGTTTTCCGCTTTGAACAAATGTTCTATCTGGCGCGCCAATTCCGAACCTTTCGGCAGCCCTAACGTGCCCAAAGAACCGACTAATTTGTGAGCTTGAGCCTGGGCTTCCTCGCGCAGTTCGCCCTCCAAGCTTCCGTTTTTGAGTTGAGCGAGCGCGCGATCGAATATCGCCACCTTTTCTATAAAATTAGCTTTTAAATTTTCCCGCATTTGGGCAATCGCATTCAAGACTTTGAGACGGCGCTCGTCTTTGTTTAATTCCTGACTCGACCCGCTGGATTCAGTAGATAAAGTCTCTTGAGTTTTAGCAGTTTCTGCCGTTTCCTGCCCAACTTGTTGGCTCTCAATCTCCTCCGGCAGACTTTTGAGCCGATAGCCCAATCCGTACACGGTTTCCACTAAATCTACAGTCATCCCGGCTGCTTTCAGCTTCTGCCGCAGCCCCTTGATGTGAGCGGTAACGGCTTCTTCTTGAGGAAATTCGCCGCTCGACCAAATGCGATCGAGGATGGCGCTGCGACTGAAAATGCGCCGAGGATTTCTCAGGAAAAGTTCTAGCAAATTGTACTCTTTGGGAGTCAAGTGCAGCACTTTTTCGGCATAAGTTACTTCCGTAGTGTCCGGGTTGACTTGCAGTTTTTCCCAGGTCAAATTTGTACTCGACAAAGTTGCCTTACCCCGGCGCAGCAAAGCCCGAATTCGAGCGATTAATTCTTCGAGATTAAAGGGTTTGACCACATAATCGTCTGCACCCGCCTCTAAACCTTGGACTCGATCGTTGCTGCTATCTAGCGCTGTCAGCAGTAAAATCGGCATTTGGCAGCCGGACGATCGCAATTTCCGACACAAACTAATGCCGTCGAGTTTAGGAATCAGCACATCCAAAACAATCAGGTCGTAATCGTATGCCTGCACCAAATGCAACGCTGTTTCACCGTCGGCAGCAGCATTCACATTGTAATTGTGAGAGTTCAGCGCTTGAGTCAGCAAACTGACTGTAACTGTGTCATCTTCTACCAGCAGGATTTTCATAAACGTCACCTGTCCTTCCAACTATTATTGGAACTTTTTTTCGGTTTTTGGGGCTAATTAACTCTCATTTTTACACATGAATTTATAAATTCCCCACCTTCAGTATAACAAATACTCTTCTGCAAATAGAATAATTCTAAATTATTATTTAGATTTTATTTGTTTTCTTCTCGAAATATTTCATTAGATTCGGGCTGGGATTTTATGGCTTTTTGGACTTCAGCGCCTGCTGAATCTTTTGAATCAGATATTGCGAGGAATCTTGATGTTTAACTAAGTCTTCCAACTCCGAAACTGCTACTTCGGCGTGTTCTCTCTCTTGAACTAAAGAATCAGCGGTAACACTTTTTATGCCGGCCAAAGGTTCTGGGATAGCGGTCAATGAATTGAATTTTTTTTCCGCTATTAATTCTTCCAACTCTAGCAGGGCCATTTCTGCGCGATCGATCTTGATCGTCACGGATTTAGCCACATTAGCACCCGCTCTTGCTGCCTCCGTGAGTTCGTGAACTCGCAGTTTAAACCGACTGGCAATTTGCTCCATTTGAGTCCCCAATTCAAAAGTTTTACTTGCCAGTCTGCCAATTTCTAGACTCACTTTGCTCAGACCGCTGGGCTGACTTCCCATTTGATTGGTAACTACAGCCACCTGTACTGCTAAATGCCTGACTTGTTCGATCGCCTCGCGGATGGTTCGGGAAGTGCGGTTAACCGTTTCTAAATCATTAGCTATTGCTTTGCCCACGCCCAAAATTTTATCTGTATTGTTGCAAATAGAAGTAGCACCTTGAAAAGTAGCTTGAAATGCTTGGCGACCTTCGGAAGAAATCAGTTTTGCAATCCTCACAAATCGCTGATTCATTTGAGCAATTTCTTCAGCTTGTTTGACCAGTGCCACTTGCTGGACACTGGGATTAGTATGCAGTTTTTCTGTTTGACGTTGTTGGATTTTTAAAAGCTCATTACATTCGTGAACCTTAGCCTGTTCTTGTTGAAGTAGCGCCAAATACTTGTGTCTTTCTACTCGGTATTTTTGAATAACTTTGTTAGCTTGCGCTAAAAGTTTTGACTGGGCAATCACCAGAGTATGAACGTCCACAAGGTGGTGGCTTTGGTCTTCCCTTACCACAATAATAGGTTCATAAATCAAGTCTTTGTGCCTGTGGAAAGACGCTTGGACGGCATCCTCAACTTTCCAGTTTTCCGAAAGCAGCAAAGGCGGAATTCTAATAAAATCTAACAAGGCTCGAATCGGGTGTGACCCGTAAAGTTCTACGCGATCGGGAAAACTCATTTGCTCTCGAAATTTGAGGCGAGAAATCATGCCCAATACCTGTGATTCATGAGTAATAATGACTCCTGGCAGGTCGGGTTCTTGCTCAAATCTTTCAGCCACTACCTGTCCTAGAGTTGCAGCGCTCACTTGGAAGTCGTGACACGGCAGATGTCCGATCGTGAAATCGGGGGTGAGTTGAGTTGGATTGCTCATTTACCCGGATAGTGTTAAGTACAAGTTAACAAATTATATATTAATATTATACTGGAATAACATTGTTGAAAGTAGTCAACGACCCAGCACGGAAGTGACTGGGCTTCGGGCCTAAAACTTCATTTTCAGTTGAGCAGCCTGACAGTAATGACACCAAGCGGATACGTAGCTAGTCCCATGTTCGGTCGTTAAGGGTTAAACATTTTTATTTGGGTTAAGGACGTACCATTAGCCGAATCAGCTCAGAAAACAAAGGCGCGTGCTAACTTCACCCCAGCAATGGGAGTGGAATTGCTTAGTTTCCATCAACAACCCGGTTCACAAACACGACCAGAAGCGATCGATTATACAGCCGTATCCCTTCCCCCCGTTTTCTCCTACCGCTTTCGCGCTCGTAAAGCGCTGGAGCGCGGGTCACTCGCCCAGAAGAAAGAGGACAACTATAGGGAGAAATTAGCTCTCTGACCCTGGGGCCTTCTATTACCTACTTTCTGACTACTGTCATCTCAACTTGTTGGATCGACCGCGCCTGCTGTGCCCCAGGTTCCGTCCTCACAACAGGGGCATTCATATTTTGTTCTTTAAAACAACCGGGAAAATATCTAGATTGAAACCAAAAACCTTAAATCGGACTTTGCCACTAGCAACCTTTGAGGCTGCTTACCAGTTGTTACAGCAAATGGCTGAAATTCCAGGGGCGATTTGGCTGACTGACGATGCGATCGCTGATTCTCAAAATCGGGAAAATTCGTCGGAAAGGTTTGCAGCAGTAGTATCAGAGCATTTTAGCGCCCTGCTGCAGGGCAATCTATTAGATGAGTTCGCAACAAACGGACACAAGCACAGCGAAAACAATCTCCATTCGCAATTGAATGTGCAGTTGACTTTCGACCCCGGGGCGATCGCCAATTTCCTGTCTCCCCTCGCCGACAAACTCGCAGAAATAACGCCCGCACCCTCGTGGCAAATTGACATTCCCGCCCTCAAACAAGCAATTAAAAATATACAGCCCAACTCGGCATTTCTCCAAAGCGAATTCACCCTAAATTTGCTGGATATTCTCGCTGCCAATGCCAGCCCAAATAATCGCCTGCCCCTACACAGCCAAACAGAAATAGAGGGAAAAGCCGCACCCAAAGTTATAGATCCAGAAACGCTACAAAGCCAGATTGCCGAAGCCGTCAATCAATTACAAATTGCCACTCCCTGCATTTCATTTTGTCAGCCAGTGGAAGATGCTTTGCAGCAGCAGCTCGAACAAGAGCGACTTTTGAATCAGGTGACAACTCAAATCCGCCAGAGTTTAGAATTGCCTGTAATTTTGTCAAAAGCAGTCGAGCAAGTGCGAGAGTTTTTGGAGGTCGATCGCCTGTTAATTTATCAATTTGAAAAAGTGCCAGCGCCGCACAAGGGCGAGTTAGCTAAAGAAATACCTGCGGCGGTTTCGGGGTCTGGCGAAATCCCAGAAAAATCCGGGTCTTACTTGTATTTAGGTCGCGTTACCTACGAAGCTTTAGCCAACGATGCTATCTCGTCTGTACTAAATTTTAGTGAAGACGCGCAGTGTTTTACCCAGGGAGTCATTGACCGAGAAAAATATCACAAAGGTTTGGCTTTGTGCGTCGCGGATGTGGAAACAACTTACTCTTCGCAGCCTTGTTTTTTAGAGTTGATGCGGCGGGCGAAGGTGCGGGGGAAGTTGCTAGTGCCGATCGTAGTTCAAGACGACTTGTGGGGGCTGCTAATTGCCCACCAGTGTACTTTTCGCGAGTGGGAAGAAAGCAAAAAAACATTTTTGCGACAAATAGCAGAACATTTGGCGATCGCCATTTACCAAGCCGAACTTTATGCACAAGTCCAGCAGCAAAAGCGCACCTCAGAACAGCGCGTAATAGAGCGCACGCGAGAACTGCGCGATGCACTGGTTGCCGCCCAGTCTGCCAGCCTCGCCAAGAGCGAATTTTTGGCAGCTATGAGCCACGAATTGCGGACTCCTCTCACTTGCGTCATCGGCATTTCCGACACGCTGCTGCGGTGGTCTTACGGCAAAGTTGGCAGTAAAGAAGTGCCAGTGCAAAAGCAGCGGCAGTACCTGCAAACTATCCGAGACAGCGGCGACCACTTATTAGAATTAATCAACGATATTTTAGATTTATCGCAAGTAGAAGCGGGAAAAGCAGTATTAAAAATTAGTGAATTTTCACTGTCTAAATTAGCTTCTCAGAGCCTGCACGCCCTCAAAGAAAAAGCTGCGGCTAAAGGCGTGGAACTGCTGCAAGAACAGCGGATAAAACAAGAGTGCGATCGCTTCATCGCTGACCCGCGCCGCTTGAGACAAATTCTCTTCAATCTTTTAGGAAATGCGATTAAATTTACTCCCGAAGGCGGGCAAGTCATCCTGCGAGTTTGGGTGACAGAAGATAAAAATCGAACGCCTGCAGTGCGGCAGCCCGGTACTGCACCTGCTGGCAGTACCGCTGTTTTTCAAATCAAAGATACCGGCATTGGAATTCCCGAAAATCAGCGATCGCTTTTGTTTCAAAAATTCCAGCAGTTGGATTCCCCCTACCGCCGCGAATACGGCGGCACCGGTCTGGGATTGGCTTTAACTAAACAGTTAGTAGAGCTTCACGGCGGCGCGATAGAAGTTAACTCTACAGTTGATGTCGGCTCTACTTTTACCGTTTTTATACCCATCCAAACTCAAAGCAAAGATGAATCCACAAAATTTAAATATGAAAAATCGAATTCATCTTTACCGCTGCATTCTTCCTCCTTGCGGGGCAGCCTCGTGCTCGTCGAAGAAGATGAAGAAACTGCCATGCTGATTTGCGATATCCTGACAGTCGCAGGAATGCAAGTGGTGTGGATGATTGAAGGTTCGGCGGCGGTGGAACAAATTGAACTTTTGCAGCCCAATGCTGCGATCGTCGCTATGCGTTTGCCCGGTATGAATGGCTGCGAAATAATTCACCAACTGCGCGAAAAACCCGCTACTGAAAATATCAAGATTCTAGCTTTAAGCGCTAATGAAATTCCCGCAGATCAGATATCTTTCGTGACGGCGGGAGCTAACGATTGTTTGGCTAAACCGATTCATCCTGAGCAATTGCTGGACAAAATTATTTCTTTAATGGCTGGGATTGGTAATGGGTAATACAATTTTAGATTTGAGATTTTAGATTTGAGATTGGGGAATGACCACGAATTTCAAAGGTGGTACCCGCCACGTGATTTATCCGTGCAATCAATCCAAAATCGAAAATAGAAAATCCTCAAGAAAGAGCATTTATCCGTGGGGTAAATCTCAAATCTCAAATCTCAAATCTCAAATGGATTGACTCATTGGATATGGGTTGGGATATGGTCTACAGTTACATTCTTTTTTTGAACTGGTATAATTTGTAATTCCCAATTACCAATTCCCCATCCGCAATTCCCCATGATTAATTGTCACATTCCTACAGGATTAATTGTTTCTTGTCAAGCACCTGCTGATTCGCCGCTGCACGATCCGATCGTAATTGCGGCAATGGCTCGAACCGCCATCAATCGAGGTGCATCGGGCGTGCGGATTGACACTCCGGCTCACATTGCGGCGGTGCGAAAACAGATATCCGCTCCCATAATTGGGATTTGGAAGCAGCAATTGCCGGGATGCGAGATTTACATTACTCCTCGGTTTGAAGACGCGCGGGCGATCGCCGCTTCTGGAGCCGATATTATCGCCGTTGATGCTACTCTGAGAAACCGTCCTGCTGGCGGCGAAGACTTAAAGACCTTAATCGCCAAAATTCACAGCGAATTGGGCAAATTAGTGATGGCGGATGTAGATACAATAGAAGCTGCGATCGCCGCAACTGAAGCGGGTGCAGATACTGTAGCAACTACTCTTTTTGGCTATACTGCCCAGACGCAAAATTTCTCGCCGCCGGGATTTGATTTGCTTGCGGAAATGGTAGAAAAGCTTAAGGTTCCCGTTATCTGCGAAGGCGGGATATCGGGGCCGGAAATGGCTAAAAAAGCCTTGGATTTAGGAGCGGCGGCTGTTGTTGTGGGGACAGATATTACTGGGATTGATATTAAGGTGACAGCCTATAAGTCGCTGATGGGGAAGTAAGTTCGGCAACGGATTGTTTAACGGATGTAACGGATGTAACGGATGTAACGGATTGAAGGAAGTTCGGCAACGGATTGTTTAACGGATGTAACGGATGTAACGGATGCAACTTATATCTTGCACCATTCTCAATTAGCTTTTTAGGAACAGGCTCTCCGGCCTGTTCCACAAGAAAATATACTCTTTGTGGAACGGGCCGGAGAGCCCGTTCTTGAGAAGGGTGCAAGATGTGAGATGTAACGGATTGAAGGAAGTTCGGCAACGGATTGTTTAACGGATGTAACGGATGTAACCGATTGAAGGAAGTTCGGCAACGGATTGTTTAACGGATTGTTTAACGGATGTAACGGATGTAACGGATTGAAGGAAGAAGGGGGAAGAAATATTCGGCGAGAGAAATCGCTTGTAGGCACACGAAACGCGCAAGGTAAGCGTGGGAAATATCGGGCGATTTCAATCGCCCTTGATCAGGGGAAGTTGCTAAATGAGTGCGCCGTTGATAAAGCTGCTAACTACAGCCAAGGCGATCGCCCCCAGTACCGCGCTCCAAATGCCCATCCGCAAACTAAATCCTTCAACTAGCTTCGCAGCCGAGGCAAAAACAATCACGTTCATTACAAAAGCAAACGCGCCAGAAAGCAATCCCAGCGTCAGCAAGTTCGGCACGAAAAAAACTGCTTTCAGAATTGGCAAAATTAAAACATTCAACATTCCCAAAACCGCAGCGGAAATTACTGCTTTCGGTGTGCTGTCAATTTCTACGCCGATCGGGAGTTGAGAAATTAGCAGCAAGCTGCTGCCCGTCACCAGCCAAGCAATCAAAAAATCGATCGGTTCCACAGCGCCCCTACCTCCTTAACAGTTGAATTGTCAGAAAAACCTGATATTTAACATACATCTTATATACCTTAATTAAACAATCCGGCTGATTCGTCTGCCAATCGACAGAATTTATGTCTGTTACTAAAGAGTTAGAAGTTATAATCCCTGTAATCATCTGCCCAATCATCCGGATGGGGCCCGTATCAACCTGTTAGTTGAATAAAAAGAGCAGATTAATTAATATGGCTGGCGATTTTTCTTTTAACTCTAAAGTCCGATTCGACAAAAATGGCTTGGACAATGCTTCACGGCAACGCAGCCGATCGCTCCAAGTTATGATTTTTATGCTGCTCGTCACTACCTTGATGGCGCTACCAATATTTCGTCTAGCCGAACTGCAACTGGTACAGGGAGCCTACAACCGACAGCGGGCGGAAAATAACCGCATTCGCCCTGTTTCAGTCCCAGCTACTCGCGGTCAAATTTTAGACCGCAACGGCAAAATTTTTGCGGCCAGCCGCGTATCTCGATCGGTCTATGTGTGGCCAAAAGAGCGATCGGCCAAGGAGTGGCAAGAGATCGCCGCTACACTGGGCCCGATCGTCAAACTGCCCGCGGCCGAAATTGTCAAAAAAATCGATGCCGCTGGCTACAGATCGGCCCTGCCAGTGCGAATTAGTAAGGATATCGATGTAGGTACTTTCGTCGCGTTGGGAGAACAAGCTAATACTTTGCGGGGAGTGGAAATTCGCGTAGAATCGAGCCGAGACAATCCCCACCAGCAATTAGCAGCTCACCTGTTGGGGTACGTCGGCGAAGCTAGTTTAGAGCAATTAAAAGCTAATCCTGCATATCCGATGGGGATGCTCGTGGGTCAAATGGGAGTTGAAAAATTAGCCAATTCAACTTTAGAGGGCGTTTGGGGAAACCGTTTAATCGAGGTAAATGCTAAGGGCGAAGAAATCCAAGATTTAGGTGTCAAAGACCCTATTCCCGGCAAACCGGTGCAGCTAACTTTAGATTTAGATATGCAGAAAACTGCGGAAAAAGCTTTGGGCGATCGCCTGGGTGCAGTTGTGGCGATCGACGTAAAAACCGGAGCTCTTTTAACAATGGCTAGTTGGCCGACATTTGACCCCAATATTTTCACCCGCAAGGTGACTCAAACAGAATGGGATCGGCTGCAAGGGCCAGAAAAACCGTTTTTAAATCGAGCCGTTCAAGGTTATCCAGTCGGTAGCACTTTTAAAATTGTCACTGCTATAGCGGCGATGGAGTCGGGCAAGTTTTCTCCTGACTCTACTGTGGCTACTTCTTCTTCAATTACGATCGGCGGAATTTCTTTTAACGAACACAGCGGCGGTTACGGCGTTATCGGTTTCCGCGACGCTTTAGCCTACAGCAGCAATACGTTTTTCTATCAAGTAGGTATGGCTGCTGGCCCCGAACAAATGGCAAAAGCGGCTAAAGCGATGGGCATTGGCGGTACTATTAATTTAGACCTTTTGGGGTTGGAATCCGCCAATCACGGTCAAGTTCCGATACCAGCAGAGAAACAGAAAATGTATGGGGAAGATTGGTACGTTGGCGATACAGTAACAATGTCGATCGGTCAAGGTTTGGTACTTTGTACTCCCTTAGAATTGGCTGTGATGGTGTCAACTGTTGCTAATGGCGGTTATCGAGTTCAGCCGCATTTATTGGCTTCTCAAACCAACACTCCTATTACCAAAAAAGTTCCCACAGGTATTAAGCCTGCAAGTTTGAATGTTGTTCGCCAGGGATTAATTGACGTGGTGAAAAAAGGTACTGGCAAACGCATGAATGATGGTACTATTCCTTTAAGTGCTGGTAAGACTGGGACGGTGGAAATGCCCGGTCATCCTGACAATTCTATGTATGTGGGTTTTGCTCCTGCTGACAAACCGGAAGTTGCGATCGCAGTTATAGTTGAAGGCGGCGGATTTGGTTCTGTATCGGCGGCACCAATTGCTCAAGAGGTATTCCGAACCTATTTTCAAAAGCAGGGCTTTAAGCCTACTAATAAGCCTTTCTAGTCATTAGTTAATTGTTGACTGTTGGCTGTTGACTGTTCTCAGTTTGTCCCATACTTCGATCGCACTATCCTGGATATCTTGGAAAAGTGCGATCGATCAAAAGTTTTCCCCTACCAATCGTCTCACTTCCACGGTTGATAAATTCATCATTGGCGCTACCTGTTCCCGACTCATCCCAGAATTTAAGAGTTGAGTTACGAGGGGGGAAACGGCATTGTCGTGTCCGGCTCTTGGGATGCCAACGAAAGATAATTTGTATAAAATTGATAATTGTAGCAAGACTTTTCAAGATTGGCCTAATACAAGCAGAGGCGCGATCGCTCCTGCGTGAATAAAGTATGATGGATAGTGTAAACATAAAAGACGTTTACTAGGATAGTTATGGACGCTGAAGAATTGCTCAGACGCTATGCCGATGGCGAGAGAGATTTCTCGGGAATCAGCTTAGTCGATGCCAATCTAGCAAACATGAACTTAAGTGGCATCGCTCTCAGTGGCGCTGATTTGAGAGGTGCTAATTTGAGAGAAACCAATCTCAGCGGAGCCAATCTAGCTCAAGCTAACCTGAGCACTGCTAATCTCAGTCGCGCTAACTTAAGTAATGCTTGCTTAGAAGAAGCTGACCTCAGTGATGCTGACTTACTAGAGGTTGACTTGGAGGGTGCTAATCTGGCTCGCGCTAATTTGTGGGGAGCTGATTTGAGTGATGTTCAGTTGATTGATGCTAATTGTACATCGGCAAATTTTAGCATGACATTCTTGGTTGACGCGAATATTGAAGGTGCTAACTTTCAGGGAGCGCAGATAGATACCGCTATTTTCCAAATGCAAAGGATTCTGTTTACAGATATCATCAATCGTTATGCGGCTGGGGAAAGAAATTTCAGCGGCTTGATAGTAGAGAGTCCCAATTGCAGCCGGGAACGCAGGTCTTGGGAGCTCGGACAATTAAAAGGATTGGATTTGAGCGGTATTATTTTGCGTAATAGTAGTATCCTAGAGCTCGGACCCTACATGAATGGAGTGATTTTGCGGGGGGCTGACTTGACTAGGGTTGATTTCGATCAAAGCAATTTTGAAGGAGCAGATTTGAGCAATGCTATTTTGCGGGAAACCCGTTTCTTCCAATCAGTTTTTGATTTTGCCAATTTGAGCGGAGCTGACTTGACGGGAGCTAGGTTCTCTGAGGGGAGTTTTTGGTGTGCCGATTTCAGTAGAGCCAAATTTAATAAGGCAAGAATAGGCAGTTTCAGCTTTATCTGCAATAATTTGACGGAGGCAACCTTCAAGGGAGCTAGGTTACACAGTGTTTATTTTCAAAAAGCCAAGTTGACCAGAACTGACTTCCGGGAAGCCGACTTCGGTGTGAAAGACGATCGTGTTTTCGGGGGCGACTTCCGAGATTGCCATTTTGAGGAGACCCTCATGCCCGATGGCAGCGTGGGAAACAATAGTTAAGCTAAATAGACTTCCCTGATGGGAAGTCTATTACAGCCATCAGGTGAGTTATCCTGGAAGGATGGCCGTCACTTCCTTGAGCCTTTTCTTGGCAGCAGAATTGGGGATATTAGAAAGAAAATCGTACTGACTGTCTTTCGTTAAATCTTTGTTAAGTCGGGCTTCCAATGCTTCTATCGTGATGGTAAAGGCTTGATCGTTCCACGCTCGATTTTCTGTTTTTGGTGCAAGACCATCTGGAGTCTTAATGGGATTTGTGTAGTCGAGCAAATTTTTAATGCTGTAGGAATTGTTAGGTATCCACCAGGCAAAGTGGATATCGGGATACTCAGATTTGTTCTGGGGCGAAAAGCCTAAGACAACCTTCCAAAGTGCATCCGGTACTTGAATATTTGTTGGATTTGTGGTATCTGTTCCTGGATGAAAGTTGGCAAATTGGTTTGGGTTAGGATCATTCCTGCGAATCGGGGCAACTCCCTTCACATTTTCATCTGCAGGTAGAGGCCCATAGGTTACGGTTCCGCCACCCTGACCGGAACCTCCTGCAAAGAGGACGAACTGATAACCTTTTTTTGCACGTTTCTGAAGTTCTCCTTCTTGAGTTGCCCAAACCCCTGAGTTTTGCTTGCTATCTTGAGGAATGATATTTGTGGTCAAAAACGTAGCTAGGTTATCCTTAATGCTTCTTTGGCGATCTGCTGAAGGAGTCAAGTGACCGCGAGCTGAAAGGAAGAAAGCTTTCTTTCCCCACAAAAACCGATTATATTCCTGCTTAGTGTATTTTTCCGCAATCTGAGGCTCAAAGTCGTAATCACCATGCTGAACCTTGTAGAAATCTGATGCAGGCAATTGAGGATCTTCAGCGAATTCGTCTGCTGCTCTTTTGGCATTACCATCTGCCCAACCTTTGTCAAGTACCCAGCTAACCCAATTCGGTGTATTTTTGGCACCATTGTACGAAAGAGTATATTGAGGCTTCTCTATCAAATAGTTAGTTTGATAGGTGCTATTCAGCTCGGTTCTAGCATTATTAGGATTGCCAAACCTCAGCGATTCGCTGCGGAAAAAGATATTATCCAGATAGACGGGAATAGATGCTTCGCTCTTGAATTCAAGAGTTGCTGGCTGACCGCGCAGTCTTTCTGGTACGTCAACATAGAAAGATTCAAAGCCCTTTATCCCGTAATCTACTTTGAATTGATCTGCTAAGTAACTAGCAGGAGCTTCGTTACTATCCGTTTGATTTTCAGCTTTTTGAAGAGTTATTGTTTGAGAAAACGCTTGAATTGAGGGATCTAATGGTCGAATAGTAACATCAAGCGTACCTTTAGATTTGGCCTTAGAGCTATTGGCAATCTTTGGTGCGTGCAGATCAAATCGAAGAGCGCCCCAATCGGGTACAACAAACCGATTGTGAACAATTTCCTTCACCCCGCTGCTTTCTAACTTAAAGGCATAGTTTGGTTCGCTATTCCCTTGGATGGACTTTACGTCCTCCAAACTTTGAACCAAATCAATGTTTGGATCGGATTGACCGTTGTGGAACGACCATCCAGGTAGACCCTTAGAAAGGGTCGTCCGAGTCACTTCCTTCGGAGCGAAAACAGCATCAAAATTCCCATTAAACAAAGTAGGAACCGCCGCGTCTCCTCGCATCCTGGCATCATAAGTATTGTCAAAATCTAGCGGGATACGCTGTACATTTGTTTTAGGGCGCGAACTGTAACCGCCGCCCATAGCCGAATAAAACCAGCCCGTACCAATTCCCTCCCAAGGAGCAGCATCAACACCGTGTTTTGGGAAACTCGTTTCCGGCGTATACCAAGGGCTAACGCGAGCCGGGTCTGTCAAAGTACCGCCAAATGAAAAGTCTTTATCGAACAACTGTTCCCGATACCCATCTCCTCGCCGACGAAATACAGGATTAACTTCTAAGTTTTCATTGGACGGAAAGTTAGTTGGAAGCAAGTCGGATGTTCCTCCGTACCAACTCACAACACGTCCGTGTACATCTCCCGGTCTAATCACAGGATCTGTCGTAAACCCAGCACGGCTGTTATTGTAACCTGGGTCATTTTTATTAGTTCCCAAGAAAACCGACAAATCCGGTTCTCCTAATAGCTTACCATTAGGATCGGGATTTTCTGACCTCCAACCTTCTCGTGGAAACTTAAGTCCTGGGGCCGTTCCCTTCTCGGTAGACGGTAGATTCGGAATATCGCGACCTGCCGGCGTAAGTGTACCGCTCAATAAATTCGGTGCTGTCTGATAGTAATTGTCAGCAAAAGTAACATTTTTCCACACCTGAACTTTCGGTTCGCGGAAATCACCGAAATTCTGTGTCACCACATTTAGCCCCGGTTGGTTGAAGTCATGGGGGTCTAAAGTTGTCATCTGAAGGTCGCGAGTATTGGAATTTTCTTTGCCGCCAGCATCAGGAAAATAAGTACCCAAACGCTGAATAATTTCGCTGTTAACAACAGTACCCCGACTGAAACCAACAAAGTGCAGCGGTGAATTGAAAACTGCACCTTGTTTAGCCGTGCTAGTTTCATCCTTCAACACTCCATCCAACTGCACGAGGGAAGTAAAGAAAGCATCTGCTGCCGCTTCTGTGAAGCCTGAATCAGGAACTGCCGACTCATTATTTTCTGACCAGTTATTTAGCAGGACTAACGGTTGTTGTTTCCCCAGGTAGGGAGCTATATAACTTTCCAATTTAGTGAGATAGTTCGGGTCGTCTTTCGGACTCAAACCTGGTTGGAAGTCTGGGGAAACTACACCATATTTGTTAACTGGAACCCAGTAACCTGTAGGCAGGTCGTACTTCATCATCAAACCGCCGCCGTCGATACCTGCATTGGCAATGCTATTACCCATTTGGTAAAACTCTGAAGGAATTCCCGGCTCATTAAAAAATGGAGGTTTAAAGCCGTGGGTCAGCACGGTGACGCTGCTGAAGGTATCGTCACCGTTGAGGGCTGGCGGTAGCGGCGTCCAGAAATTACCAAACTCCTCGTTGCGTTTTCCTTCTTTATTCCAAGCTTCAACAGCCCAATTATAATTTTGGCCCGCAGTCAGTTTGAGACTGGGAGGAAGTGTAAAGCTGGTATTGGTTCCCTGAGTAAATGTTTTACCGCCATCGAAAGTCCACTGGCCGATATTGGTGCTATCTTTCTGCCAAGTCGCAGTTAAAATCCGGTTGGGGTTGAAATCGTTTTCTTGACCGTGGTAAGAAGATGTACTCCAAGGTTTTGTCAGTAAATCTAACTGCTGCGGTTTGCTCAATCCTTGCTTGGCAAGAAATTCGTTACCGTTAGGGTCTGGTAAATCAACTACTTTATCCCACGGCAAAAGTCCCTCACCTTCGTCAAACACGCTGACGAAGAGATTGACTTCTTCAATATTTTCTGTCGGCAGTCCATCAAACTTCCATTCAAAAGTCGGAGTCAAGTCTTTTGTATCATTAGCATCAACTAAATCCAACCAATCCAGCGGTGTCGCCGCCAAACCGCGAGAGTTAGTCGCAGCAACGGGAGCTCGCTTGCTACCAGGCGGCACGCCGTAAGTATACTGGTTGTTCGCATCAGTCAGAATCTGGAAGTCAGCAGCAACACTAACCGCTGGGTTAATATTATCGATGGGTACTGTGGAAAGGTCAGCAACCGTAGCATTTCGTGCTGTAGTGCTGTCGAACAAAGGCAGCCCGACACCCCGACCTTTAGCATCAATTTGAAATTGAGCGGGGTTTGTCACTGTTTTGACAAATTCCTCCACATCAAAAACATAAACTTTGCCGCCAGCACCGCTTAAATTCGGATAGGAAGCGTAAAGGAATTTGCTATCACTTGAAAGCGCTAAGTCGGTAGCGAATCCATCTGGAATTGGTCTAGTTCCCGCCATTAATTGCGGATTTGTTAGCGGGTCTTTAATAATGCCGATGTTGCTGCCGGCTCGCGGGTCTCCATCTACGCTGGGTAGTTCTTGACCGAAAAATTTCGTGTCCGCATTGCGACCCACAACAAAGGCATAACTGGCATCCGGCAGTACCGTTACCGCGACTCCCTCATTTACATCAAAATAATCGTTAGCAGAACCCAGCCCTAAACTTGCATATCGGGTGGTAGCAGCAAAACTCACCGGGTCATTATTAGTAATGTCCAATACCCCAAATCCGTTGCTATCTTTGCCGCTGTTCGTAAAGGTCATGGCTAAGGGATTGACGGTGCTTGCTATTCCTTCTACTCCTTCATCGGCGGTGATACTTCCGATTAATTGATTCCACTTTTTGGGGTTCTGACTGGGGTCGCTGGGTCGGTCTTTGGGGTCGATGTTAACAGCGTAAATTTTGCTGTTCGAGCCGTTTGGTGCAGTAACAAACAGCTTTTTGCTGTCGCTGCTAATGGCTATTTGTCGCAAACCGTTCGGGGCTGTACCGACTGGGATGGTTTGGGTGACTTGGTGATAGGTTGAGGAAAACGGGTTGATATCGAGAACGTAGATGGAGTTGCTGCCGATTTTTCCGTCTGCGATGTAAGCGTATTGGTCGCGGGGGTCTATAACTATGGATCGAGGTTCTGCACCGCTGGGCAAATTTATCGGGTTAATACCAGCGGTATTCGGCTGAGTGTCTACCTGTTGCCTGGTCATCGGATCGACTAAAGCAATGCGCCCAGAACGATCCATCGCTACATAAGCACGGCTGCCGTCACTGGTGAGTGTTAGTTCTCGCGGTCGATCGAGTATATCATCCGTCCCTACAGAAACGCTGGCAATCGACAAGTCGCTGCTATTAGTAGCTGTGACGACTGATGCGGGATTTGCACCGTTAATAATTGCGATTTTATCTGTTGTCCACTGCGCGGCAAAGATGTATTCTGTATTGTTTTCTATTCGGTAAGGACTGCTATCGTATTTAACTTCTTTGGCTGGTTCTGAGGGATTTGGGCTAACTTTTTCGTTTTGCTTGCGGCTGATGACGATGCGGGATTCACCTAACGGTACGGTGTTGGGAACTTGAACGGCGATTTCAAATTGATTGTTTGCCAATTTGCGACTTTTGTCTGTCAAAACTGTTCCTTCGTAAGCTTGTCTGCCTACGAAAAATTTAACGGTTAAGTCGCTGAATCGGCTGCCTAACGGGTCGCTCAAGTTATCTACTAATACATTAGTACCCGTGATGAAGAGAACGGGTTGATTGTTGGGAAAAGATTGATTGTTGCTGTCTGTAAACTTAAGTTCGGCACTTTGGATGATGGGAGGTGCTTTGGGATTAGAAGCTGTTGGTGCGAGTTGGGATGCGCGTCTTTCGCCGATTAAAGCATCTTTGTCTGAGTAGTCGAGATCCCTTTCACCTATAATTTCCCCAGTCAGAGCATCCAGTGCGCTATTTTTTTCGGGGGGGGGTAAAATCTGTGTTGGGGAAGCTCTGACTCAAACTGAGGGAGTTGGAAAAGCTGGCGATGTCTTCAGCGCTATTGTTGTCAGCGGCCCGAAGTGGAGCGAGTGTTTGTTCTGAGATGTTGCTGGCGTAAGCTTGACTATTGAGTAAGTTTTTGGTATCAATCTCGAATTCTGGGGCGAGGAAATTCTGAAACGGATCTTGAGAGTTAAAAGGTGAATCTTTAAAAGGTTTCATGTTTAATTTCCGTAGATGCGAGGGAGCTGTTTGCTTGTGATAGTTTCAAACTAACTAATTGATGCGCTTCACCCTTCATTCAAGAAGAATGTGTGGATTCGGACTTAATCAAGTTTTTAGTGCGTGATTTTTATTGAGCTGCCAAGCTTTTATTAAGAATAATGTTCCCGTATTTTCGGCAGCAAGTCAATCACGGAAATTACTGATATTTTCCGTCGGGTACTGGAAAACTGGCAGTGTCCGCAACAACTTAATAGCAGAGCATATGTGAAGGTTGCTGCGCTAGTTAGTTTGTTTGACTGATAAATTGTGATTGAATTGTTAAAATTTTACAGATTATTTATCAAAGTAATGTACGTTAGTCAGCCAAAATACTTAGATTGTTGTAGGCTCGCATTTCAAGCCTACTTAAATTTACTGACGGGAAATTACGGAAGAACGGGAGCATCTCTGTTTGGCTTTTATAGTGCGAGATATTCAATAGTTCGCACTGTAAAAAAAATGCTTTTTGCAAAAATGAAATGCTCCCTGTTGTTCCCTTGTTCATAATATATGAAAGAATTGGCTGACACGTAAACATCAGAACGTTCTTGAAAGTAAAGTTTGACAGCTTCTACGCTGTAAGTCATGTAATCGCGCGTGATGTCGCTTTCAGCCATCGGCTCTCCGTCGCTGCTGGGATATTCAATTTCTAGTTGTTCGACTTGAGTTAAAATTGTCATTTTTCAATTTTCCTCAAAGTTATTAATTTAATGTCCGGTAAATAAGTTTGGTAGGGTGCGTCGCTGCAATATCTTGGATAAAACTTGCAGATTATAGATGGCGACGCACCTTACACGGGATATCGTAATATTGTGTGTATCACATATACATGAAATATGCTGTATAAACGGAGGACACGGCACTGCCGTGTCCCTACAATTAATGGGGTATGGCCACTCCAAAAGCCGTGTCCTCGGTATGATTCCGATGCAGCCGGAAACGATATAACATCTGTTTGAGAGTCTACAAATACAGACTATTTAAATTCTAATTAATCCCTCTGTCTAAAATAATCATTTCCGAACCAACAACCGGACTTCTAGCTATTAAATTGCCTTCCCTATTCGCAATTTCTAACTTGCTGAAATCGAGTGAGTTAGCCTCCTTCCACATCTTCGTTGCTAGTTGATTTTGCTCAACTGCGCTGAGTTTGTACCAATCTTCCGCGACTTTTACTGTCAAAATGCTGCTGGCAAAATTAGCTTGAACAGACTCAACTAAGCCGCCTCCCAGTCGATTCTTAATGTCAGTAACTTGATTTTGAATCGCAGCAATCAGAGACTGTTCGGGCGTCAGCGGTGGCGGTGGGATAATTTCTACTGGTTGCGGTTTTTCCGGCGCCACTAAATCGGGCAACTTGCTTTTGAATTTAGCAGAGATTTGCCCAGACGGTACGATCGCCTCTGGCGATTTCGGAGTTCCCGATGCCATAAAATCACCAAAAGTTTGCGGCGACTGCTGCGCTGCTGGGAGAGGCACTTTTGCTACTTTCTCCGGCGGTTTTGGCGAGAAACTGTTGAGAGTTAAACCGACTGCAACGATTAGAATTGCTGCTATGGCGGCGTTTAAAATTGGATCGGACAGCTTCTGGTTCGTAGATGGTGGCAGTAGCGATCGCACTAGCCGCACAATACTTTGCCAAAGTATACCGACGTTCTGTAAAAAGCTCCCTTCCCTGCGTTGGGATACAGGCTTTTTATCAACTTTTACAGCAACTTTTGGTGCCACGCTGTTAACTTCCGCAGCAACAGCGGGAGGACTTACTGTTGCTGAGTCAGAAGCGGTGGGCGCGATCGGCTTTACTTGCTGCAAGGGGGGTTCGGCTGGTACTTTTTTGCCTTTTTTTCCCAAGTTCCCAATCGATGCCATCAAAGCTTTGATTGTCTGACTTTTGGGAACCGCGCTGCTGGCATTTTGAGTTTTGCTGCCAGTGGGGGCAGACTTTGCGGCCGAATCAACCGCCGGTGTCGGAGATTGAGAGGGTTCGGGAGTTGACTGGTTTAGTTGTTCTTCTGACATTTTCTCTGCCTTGGGGCGTTGCAAATATATCTAAAAGCGATAAATTTTTAGTTGAGCCATCTCAACCTTAATTTATCATTTCATTAGTTGTAACTGAATCAAAATGAGCATCAAACGCCGTCACTTTCTAATTTTAGCCAGTCTCAGCAGCTTAGGTTTTGCCGGAGTCTGGAAAATGTTTCAGCTTCGGACTTCCTGGGGTACAGAGGCCAACGCTGCTGTGCCTTCTAACGTTGAGACAGAAAGGGCGATCGTCCCTTTGCCGGCCTCACCGCCTATTTTACGCTTTATTTCGGTAGCCGACACCGGTACCGGCGCAGAAGGTCAGTATGCTGTCGCTGAGGCGATGGCGCAATATCACCGGAAAAACCCTTTTAATGTTGCTGTTCTTGCCGGCGACAATATCTACAATAACGGCGAAATTGAAAAAATTAATGCTGTTTTCGAGCGGCCTTATCAGCCGTTATTGCAGCAAGGTGTAAAATTTTATGCTTGTCTGGGAAATCACGACATCCGCACTGCTAACGGCGATCCGCAAGTTAAATATGCGGGTTTTAATATGCAAGGTCGCTACTATACTTTTCGGCGAGATCCAGTACAGTTTTTTGCTTTAGATACCAATCACAATGCTGACTGGAACAATCAGCTTGTGTGGCTGGAAAAAGAGTTGAGTCAGAGCACCGCACCTTGGAAAGTTGTGTTCGGCCACCACCAGATTTATTCCTCTGGCGTCTACGGATTGAATCAACCTTTTATTAAGACTTTAACGCCTTTGTTTCAAAAGTACGGCGTGCAGCTTTATATCAACGGACACGAGCATAGTTACGAACGCACTCGATCGATTAACGGTACGACTTATTTAATTTGCGGTGCCGGCGGGGGCACTCGTCCGGTGGGGCGTTCTGAGTGGACGGAGTATTCTGCTAGCCGCCTGAGTTTTGCGACGTTTGATGTCTATGAAGACCGGATGTTTGTCAGTTCTATCGGTACTGACAAACGGGTTTTTGACAGAGGGGTGATTCAAGTGCGATCGGCTTAATTCAAATTATATTCAGGAGCAAACCAAATGAATAGGGGTTTTAGAGCCAATAAAACTGGTTTTGTTTTAGAAACAACTGTAGAAGGTACGTTGAGAGGCCACGGATATCTCGAAATATGTCCCCAGTTGCCGAAAAAGCGCAAGCGAGATTGGCTCTTAATCTCTACTGAAAATCCCAAGCGATATGCTAAACAGGTTTATATCGGGTCTAGCATTTATGAAACTGAAATAAATGTCGATTTTTATATTGTTGGTTGCGGTTTGTTTCCTCTGGGTCTAATTGTTGAGTGCAAGTGGCAAGAAGACAAAGGTTCAGTAGACGAGAAGTATCCTTACCTCAATTTAAATATTAAAAATTGTTATCGGGTGCCAACTATTGTTATAGTGGGCGGTGACGGTATGAGGCAAGGTTCGATCGACTGGTTTAAAAAACAAATTCCTGACAATCAAAATCTGTTGGCAGTTCACAAGCTCGAAGGTTTCATTACCTGGGCTAACAAATACCTGTAACAGGACTTACGGAACTTTGCCGCGTCGGGCGAAACTAGGTATTGCTCCTACAAAATATGCTTAGGATCGCGAATTAAATAATTTACACAAGTTTGTGGGGAGTAGGGGTTGGGAGCATCTCAGTTTTGTAAAAAGCATTTTTTTATTCTAGTGCGAGCGTCCCCGCTCGCGTATTGTACAATACGCGAGCGGGGACGCTCGCACTGTAAATGCAAAACTGAGATGCTGCCGTAGGGGTTGGCCAGAGAGCCCGCCCTTTCTGGACGGGCGGGACGCCCATCCCACAAGAACCATCACGCATTGTCAGTTATTTAATTCTCATTCCTTAATTAGAGACTTGGCTTAAGTAATATTTAAAATGAACGTATTAATAATTCTTTGATTTTACCGCGCTTAAAACTATTAGAATTAATTCCTCTAGATGCTGAGATTTCAATGAGCTTTGGCAGAGATTTATTTGGGAAAATTTGAGTGTCGCGGTAGATTTTTTCGATAAAATCGCAGTTGGAATTAGACAGCATAACTTTCACGCCCCGTTCTGCAAGTTGGGCAAAAATATCTCTCAGTTTAAGCTGTTCCGATTCTTTGAAATTATCCCGGCTGTAAGTGGTGAAGTTACTGGTGGCACTGATTGGATAATAAGGCGGGTCAAAATAAACAAAGTCTTCGCTGCTGGTAGCAAAATCCAAAATTTCATCGAATTTTCTGACTTCAATTTGAGCGGGCGCGAGTAAAGATGAGACCGATCGCAGTAAATCTGCTTGACAAATGTTAGGATTTTTGTATCGACCTATGGGAACATTAAATTCACCTTTTGAGTTTTCTCTGTAGAGGCCGTTGTAACAAGTTTTATTTAGGTAAATCAGGCGTGCTGCTTTTTCTATATCTGTTGTGTAGGAGCGCGATCGCACCGAGTAATAATAATCTTTATTGTTCTTGCTGTGTTCTGACTGGTGATCGAACAAAAGCTCAATTAGCTCCTCAACTTTATCCCTGACACAGCGATAAGCATTAATCAACTCAGGATTAATATCTGTTAAAACAGCTTGCAAACCAGGGTGCTGCTGTGCTAAGTAAAAAAATACAGCTCCGCCGCCCAAAAAAGGCTCGTAGTAAGTGGTGAACTTTTCAGGAAAATAAGGTTGATATTGTCCAATCAACCGAGTTTTGCCTCCTGCCCATTTCAGAAAGGGACGTGGCAAGACGAAAGAAGGTGCGGCAGCAGACATTTATCTAGAAATAACGGCCCTCTAATATTTATCACAACTAGAACTCAATAGAAATACTTCTGAAGTTCTTACCGGAGGTCGCGTGGCATTAAACAGACAGTGCCGGAGCGATCGGCGAAAAGTTTTCGTTAGAATTATATATGTCAGCTAAGCCTAGGCAAAAATGCCCGATCGCCCGATCGGCAGATTTAGCTCCGGCTGTGCCAAAATTGTCTAACTCGCTCACAAGTGTTACCAGCCAAAGATTGTGCTGTAACACTTTACCCCACCAAGCTCATGCAAGATTTTATTAATAACGTCTCTCGCTACCCCCGCTTTTTCATTACGATATGCCTGGGAATTTTCTTTTTCCTGTTCGAGCGACTCAAACCCCTGCTCGATCGACCGGCAACTGCGATCGCCCTGATTAGTTCGATTGTAGCGACTTTTGTCTTTCTAACTTTTACACTGCGGGCTATGTTAGGCCTGAGTTCGGTTTAAAGCCTGCGCTTGAACGCAAACATCAACGGCAAATTCAGTTAAAACACTAACTCCCAAAGTAACTGCCAACTCTTGCAGGCGATCGCACACTTGACAATAGTCGCTGCGATACATTGGAAGAGGAAAAAAATTGCGCTAGTTACGCCCGCGCTGCTCAACCAAGCCGCAGGCAAACATTACCGAAGTGCAGGACAAGCGTTTGGGGCTATCAACATTCACTGGGGAAATACTGCACCTCTGTTTCCCCGGTGTCCCACTTAATCATTAGGAAGCGGCACACCCCGCCCCGCTTTCCTCTCCCGTTAACCTGACGGTATCACGAGAGTTTCCAGCGGACAAGACAGATGAAGTTTGAACATATCTATCAATTTTTTCAAGACCCCCCTCCTGTTTATCTAAACAAGGAATTAGCTGTGTGTTACATTCTTTCCGTGTTATTGCGCGGAGATTCCTACGGTACAGAACTGATTGGCCAACTAGAGAGGGAATTCCCCATCTACCGACTTTCTGATACCGTTCTCTACAGCGCTCTGAAATTCCTCGAAGATGAAGCCGTAATCACCGGTTACTGGAAAAAAGTAGAAGGACGCGGCCGCCCCCGCCGGATGTATCAAATCCTCCCTGAGTGGCGGCACCAAGCTCAAGACCTCGCTCGTCTCTGGCATGAGTACATTGGTCAGGGAAACGGCGCGTCCGAGCGTCGTTCCCGCGCCTTAGAAACTGGTCAGACGGGTTAGCCGAGTTGGAATCGGATGCCTAAACCCTGGAGATGCTGGCGCTACTTGCAAAGCGATTTGCCTGATTGCCTTCGCTTTGCTCGATCGCCCGCCGCACACCGATTAAAGCAGCTACACAACGTCAGGACTTACGCACGGTCACTTGAGAATTAGGGATGATGGGGAGATAGGGGAATTGGGTGATGGAGAGCAAAACGCCTTGCAGAAGAAGCTTTCTGCGAATTTTGATAACAAAGTGTCTGCGTAAGTCCTCGATCGCTTTCGTATGTAAAGTTCTGTAAAGTAATAGTAGATCATTTAAATTACACAAACTTCTACCGATGGATACTGCTGTTCTTCCTTCTACCTTTGTGCTAACGCTACTGCTGGCTGTTGGCTTGTTTTTCTTCATCAAGGCTTCAGTCAAAGATCGAATCGAACAAGTCAAGCTGGCTTCCGAGAGCGCCCAAGAGTCACTGTTAACCGAGCTACAACAGTATTTTGCCCAGAGAGCTTACCGAGTTGCAGCCGTCGATGCCCCCAACTATAAAGTCACGTTTGAGGGTTTTGTGCGGCCGAGTTGGTTTCTAGCTATTTTTCTAACTCTGCTGAGTGCAGGCGGCGCTCTGTGCTTGGGACTGGTTTTGGGAATGCTAGTTCCTCAGCAGGGTCAAATTTTCCTAGCTTTGGTACTGCTGTCCCCGCTGGCGGGGGTATTTTACTGGAAAAAAGCTGGACGCTCTGAGCAAGTCTCGCTCAAACTCGAATCAGTTGCTGAGTCGGGAAGCCCAACCAAGAGCTTTGTTACTGTCAGAGCTCACCGCGATGAACTAGCAGCCATGCAAAAAGCTTTAGATTTGAAACCGATCGATTAAAAGTTTGACGCGGAACGTTTTTTGATATGCTAGATGCCGTAGTTAGACTTCTAGCTGACAAACCGATAACTCAAGAGCGGCTCTCTCGTTGATAAACCCGTGGCTGTTTTTTTGATCCACTTGTTCGATCGACAAATTGATCGACAAAACAGTCAAAAAAAAACCATTATCGTGAAAGTGCCAATTGTGGCGATCGCCCTTGGGGTGCGATCGAGCCTGTTGCGATGGCTCCTTATACCCTAATTTCTAAGGACTTTTCGCATAAATTTCAGTTGGCACTCTCCAGACAATGAGAAATCTCGCGCTTTTGTTAAAAGAGTTAGAAAAACATTGCTGTCACTGTTTTGAGCTAAACCTTTTGAGCTATGCGCGGCTGGCTGACACCACAGGAATTTTTTCTGTGGTAGCTTCCAACATCACCTTTAAGCTGGGAAACAAGAAATGGTTTTCTTCTACGTATTGGGCTCCAAATAAACCTTTTTCAGCCCAGAAGTATCTGTCAGTGGTATGCTCGTTACGCTTGACTAACAGCAAAGCTGGGGGAGCAATGCCTTCTGCATGGATGAACTTGCGAGCCGCTGTTACGGGTTTATCTTCGCCGCTCTCGATGCTATATTGAGGCACACACTCTAAAATTCTGCGTCCTTCTTGTCGGCGGCGACTCTTGCGTTTGCGTCTCCTGGCCAATTTCTTTACCTCCTCTGTGAGCAGACAGTATGAGCAGACAGGTTGTAATGATAGCTACCAAATCCGAGGCCAGTATATCCGTTCTAGCTCTAAAAATCAACTGTTTTTAATATATCGACATAATCTTAACATTCGTGCCGATCGACAAAAGTGTAGCGGTTGTGGTATGGTCGGCCGCAAGTTCCGCCAAAAGCCAAGCTTGGGGATCGGTGGAAGCTGCGCCGACGGCGATGCGGGGCAATTTGGGTTCATGAAAGCCCCATGCCTTCAACATAGCTGTCTTCTATCAAAGGGAAGAAACCTGAAATCTAGAAGTCTCTCATCAGTAATCGGTGGCCGATCATTTGTAATTTACTTAGAATTCCGTTAGATATCTTAATGATGTGGCGCTCATGTTAATGCCAGCCAGTTCAGAATTTGTCAAACTTTGCCGCTCGCAGGTAGCCATCGCCGTTAGTTTGGGAGCGAAATTCAGCGCGGTATACCTGACACAAGAGCTCGTAGAAGGCAGCGAAGCAAAGTTGGTGCCGATCGCGGTTTACCCAGAAACCTCAGCCGAATCGGAAGAAAATCAGGGGTTGAGGTTGCAATCTTCCGAAAGCTCGACAGTGAAACCGGTACCGCGACTGCTGGCGCCGCCTGTTGGGCCTGGGGAAGAATCAACGGTAGGGGCGATCGCACCCGATCGACTTCCGGGTAAGGAGCGCAGTTCCCATCAGTGCCAAGGCCCGGAGAATTTGTGGCAGCAGCGGATGCAAATTGTGACGCCTCTGATACACGAGGGAGCTGTAATGGGACTCCTAGTCAGCGGTCGGCAAGACAGGCCTTGGAACGAGCGAGAGGAGGCTCAGATACAACAAATTGCTCGCACCTTAGCCTTAGCCTGCATTTTAGACCAGCGATCGCAGTGGATGCAGCAGGAATTGGGTACGAGTCGGCAAATCCAGGCTCAGGTTTACGACACGATGCACAATTTGCTGCATCAGTTCAAAAGTCCGCTGACAGCGTTGCGAACTTTTGGCAAGCTGTTAGCACGGCGGCTGGTACCGGAAGACAAAAACCGCAATGTGGCTTTTAGTATTGTGCGAGAGAGCGATCGGCTGCAAGAGTTGCTGGGCCAGTTCGATCGAACTGTTGACACCGGCGAAGCACATCTAAAACTGCGATCGGGCACTTCAGAAAAAGCAATGTCCAATGTCGAATCAATCCGGCATTCTCCTCTGTCGCTGTCACCTGCGGCCAATGTCCAGGAATCCTGTTTTGTTACAGAAGTCTTAAAACCGCTGTTAACTTCCGCCGAGGCGATCGCATCTGAAAGGAATCTGAAATTGGTAGCCGACATGGAGGCGAATTTGCCACCAGTCTCAGCGAACGATCGAGCTTTGCGCGAAGTTTTGAGCAATTTAATTGACAATGCTTTGAAATATACCCCTGCCGGCCGCCAAATTTATATTAAAGTCAGGTACAAAGCAGCGGATGGCGATCGGGCAGGATACAGCCAATTGCCAGCCATAGCAGTTGCCGTCAGCGACACAGGTTCCGGCATTCCTCCCCAGGATTTAGAGCATTTATTTGAGCGGCACTACCGGGGAGAAAAAGCGCAGACAGAAATTCCCGGTACAGGATTGGGTTTGGCGATCGCCCGCGATTTAGTCCGCCAAATGCAAGGAGAAATAGAAGTATTTTCCCCAGTCAATCCTGAATGGCTGCCATCGGCGGAAACTCATTTATATCCAACCGATCGCGGCACTACATTTGTGGTTTGGCTGCCGGTCAATAAGTAACGAACTCTATTGCTGGGAGACATTTTTTATGAAGCATCTACCTTTATTCGATAAAATTCCCAAGTTTTCAAAATCTTTAGAAGTTGTCAAAAAAAACTTTTTTCGTGTACGGTTTTTAGCTGCTTTTAACATTCTGACTGTTGTGATTTTCGGCGCGCTGAGCGTATACGCCAAACTCTACAACCAGGGAGACGGAGTTGAACGCCTGTTTAGCGATCCTTTTAATTTCTGGTTCCCTTACGAAGGTATTCTCACCGGAGTTTCCGAAGTCCTCTGGTGCATCCCAGTCGCAATTTGTGCATTTACTTTCGGAGTGTTGCGCCAAAAAGAGCCGCGGAGTCGATCGGGGATATTCTTCTTTTTTAGTGCTTTACTACTTGGAGTCTTTTTCCTAGATGACAGGTTTCGGATGACTTTGATTCTTTCTCGGTTGGGAATATCAATCAAATTAATTTATTTCTGTTATGGTAGTGCTGTTTTCCTTTACGGAGTTAAGTTTTGGCGATACATCAAAACCACTCCTTACCTGCCATTAGTCGCAGCATTCCTCTTGTTTGCTATCTCGCGCTTTGAGGATATTTTTGAGTCTCAAAGTCAAGGAGTACACGCGATGTTAGAAGATGGCACTAAATTATTAGCTCTTCTGAATTTAGCACGGTATTTTTGGCACGTATGTCATCAGGAAGTTTGGCGACATTTGCAGCAGAGGGAAGAACATTGAGCAGAGGATATTACAAAAAAAGTCGTTGCTCAATTAGGGTATCACTAAGCAACGCCTGCGATCGCATAAAAGCCAAATAATTTATTGGATTTTGATAGGGGCATTGGAAGATTAGCAAATTTGAGAGAGTAAATTAATAATCGAAGATAATGTCTGCTAAACTTGTTTTCGGATTTAGAATAACAAAAAGTTTTTCGTTTCAAACGAGCTATCAGGATGTATTAATCTTGTATTTTCGCGCTCAACTCTTGTCCTATATATACAGCATATTCCATGTAGATGTAGATCGCGAGCAACCGGGTTTCGAGCAACAGAATCAGTAATGATGCGAGAATTCTAAAGAAACCAGGTTTTGCGCGGTGCACTTCATAAACCTGGAATACGCTGTATATGGAATATGCTGTATTTTTACGACACAGTTGGTAACGTCTGCGAACAGATTGTTAAAAAATATATTGAAAACCAATACAATTACAGCGTATCCCAGCTTTATGAAGTGCAGCTTTAGGCGCGGCAATGGCATTCCCCTACGGGGATGGAGCCATCACGGGGTTACTTCATAAACCTGTAATCTGCTCTAAGTTAGAAGAATGTGGCTAAAGCGGCAGCGCCTATCCCGACCCCAGAAGGGGGGGGACTTGCTGCGGGGAAAAATTCTGTCATAATTCCGATTAATGAGCAATTACCAATTAGGAATTACCCTATTCTCATGGAACTGAAAAACGGTATACGATCAATTCAGCCGGATGAGTTTTCTAGGCAGTCGCTACGGCGGCGCTCTTAGTGCATCTACAGATAGTCGGCAGCTCAATAATAAACTGCGTGCCCTGCTGTGGCTGAGAAATACACTCCAATTGACCACAGTGCTTTTCTATTAGAATTTTTCGGCTGATTGACAATCCCATGCCTGTACCTTTTCCTATGGGTTTAGTAGTAAAAAAGGGAGTGAAAAGTTTAGCACGAACTGTTTCTGTCATGCCCAAACCATTATCAGCAATTGTTATCAGGATGCGGGAATCCGAGCTAATGTTGTCATGCGAATTGCCTGGTACAACTTCAGTCCGAATCAAAATGTGGGGGTGAAAAACTGCACCATCTCCTCTTTCTCTACTTAGCCGCTCTTCTAAAGCATCTATAGCATTCGCTAAAAGGTTCATAAACACCTGATTGAGCTGACCGGCATAACAGTTCACCAGCGGCAATGCACCATAGTCTTTGATCACATTAATAGCAGGGCGATCGGACTTAGCCTTTAGTCGGTGCTGTAAGATCATCAAAGTGCTATTAATGCCTTCGTGGATATCTACTGATTTAATTTCAGTTTCATCCAACCGAGAAAAATTGCGTAGAGAGTGAACAATATTGCGAATACGTTCGATCCCTAACTGCATGGAAGAAAGCAATTTTGGTAAATCATCTATGATAAATGGCAACTCTCCATCTTCTATTTCATGGATAATTTCTGCTTCGGGTTGCGGGTAATACCTTTGGTAAAGATTCACCATATTAATGAGTTCTTTAATATAGTCGTTGGCGTGGGACAGATTGCCGTAAATAAAGTTAACCGGATTGTTGATTTCATGAGCGACACCTGCAACTAATTGACCGAGACTAGACATTTTTTCACTTTGAACTAGCTGGAGTTGTGTTTCTTGGAGTTCTTGGACAAAATGATCTAAGGCAACAGATTTTTGGTGCTCTTTTTCTTCACTGAGACGGAGTGCTTTCTCTACTTGTTCGCGTCGCTCTATTTCAGCCTGCAAACTCTGACTCAGAGAAAAACTTCTCAAAGCTGTTAGAATCGTAGTGTATAGCTTTGATGTCGTTAATTCAGTTTTAGTTTTATAGTCATTAATATCGTAATTGATAATAATGCTTTTTTCAGGTACTTGTCCGGGTTGACCCGTGCGTAAAATAATTCGCACTAAATGATTGCCTAAAACTTCTCGGACATATTTAACAAAGTTTAAGCCAGCATCATCTGTTTCCATAATTACATCAAGTAAGATGATGGCAACATCAGGGTTTTCTTGGATTAGCTGTTTAGCTTCACGAGCGGAGTAAGCATTAATGAAGGTTAAAGATTTATTTTCAAAGACAAACTTCCTTAGTGAAATTTCGGTAGCGGTGTGAACTTGAGCCTCATCATCTACAACTAAAATTTTCCAGCTTTCACTCAGTTTTTCTTCGGTGGTTTCATCGGCAAACAATATCTCGTCATCCGAGTCGATTACTTCGGCAAAGTATACTGTTTCTGGAGATGGTGGAGTTAAGAAATCGTCAAAATCACTTTTCATTGCTGTACACCTTTATTTTTTACTAATGTGTCGGTTTGAAGTTAGAAAACCTGTTAAGCAAAAGGCAGAAGGGAGAAGAGTTAGACAGCAACCTTTTCAGTCATCCTTATTTTACTTTTAATGAGGTGGACTTACTTAGTTATCTTGGCCAGGAAATCGGAATTGTAACTCTACATTGGGGAATCAATTTGCATCGGTAATTTAATAATAAACTTGGTTCCTCTTCCCACCTCACTTAGACATTCAATTTCACCTTTTAGTTTTTGGGTGACTAAATTGTAGACAATATGTAACCCTAACCCACTGCCACCTTGACCACGCTTAGTGGTAAAGAATGGCTCAAAAATTTTACTTAAGTTTTCTGGGGGAATACCTTTACCTTCATCGGCGTATTCAAACCTTAGCCGATTACCTTCTTGCTCCCAATCAAAGATTAGTTCCCCAGAAATCCCTGGTTCGTAGGCATGAATCAGAGAATTGATTAGCAAGTTGGTCACAACTTGGGACAAGGCTCCTGGATAAGAATCTATAGCAATTTTGCTATCTCCCTTAATTTTAAGCGAATGTGGGCTATTTTTCAACTTTGGTTTTAATTGTAATAAAATTTCATCAAGATAAGGTCGGATCTGGAAAGTACGCCGTTCTTCGCTAGAGCGATCGACTGCTACTTGCTTAAAGCTTTGAATCAAGGCTGCCGCGCGCTCTAGGTTAATTAGCAGGGCCTTACTGCTTTGACTAGCAATATCGACAAATTCTTCTAAATCCGATCGCTTCATTTTGCCACTTTTATAAAGAGATGCAAATTCTGTGGTATTTTCTGCCAAAGCTGAAGCAACAGTGACACCCACTCCGATGGGTGTATTAATTTCATGGGCAACACCAGCAACTAATCCTCCCAGAGATGCCATTTTTTCAGATTCGACTAGCTGAGTTTGGGTGGCTTTTAAAGCCTCTAGGGTGTTCGATAATTGTTGAGTCCGATCGCTCACTAATTGCTCTAAGTTTTGATTAAACTCCTGTAAATTTTTGTAAAGTTGAGCATTCTCAATGGAAATAGCAATTTGGGCAGATAACAGTTTTAACAATTCTAGGCGATCGGTAGTAAAAGCCCCTTCAGTCAGGTTATTTTCCAAATAAAGAATGCCTGTCAGCTTACCTTGGTGCAGCAGAGGAGTGCAAAGAATAGACTTCGGTTGAGTGGCTGCAATATAAGGATCGCGGGTAAATTGTCCCTCTTGAGCCGCATTATTTAACACCACATTTTCCTGGGTGCGAATCACATAATTGGCGATCGCACAAGCCAGCAAAGGAGTTCCCCCCGAAGCTGCTATCGGATTGAGAGGAAGCGATTGCAGCACGCTAACTTCATCCTCCTGCACCGAACCTTCCGCCTCAAGCGCCCAGTTTCCCGCTTTTTCTAAAATCAAAAAACCTTTTTGCGCTCCCGCATTCTCGATCGCAATTTTCATCAATCTTTCCAGCAACCTACTCAAAACAATTTCACCCGAAATCGCTTGAGA